>DAIDKG010000381.1 GCA_027450125.1 Bordetella sp.
GGCCCTGCAGGCCCGCGAGGTGCCCAGCGGCCGCCGGTCCCTGGCGGAAATCAGCGCCGAAGGCGTATTTGCCTTCAAGTGACCCGGTTTACTGCTGGACTTTGATCAGCTGCCAGCCGCGCGCCCGCATGCATTGGCGTGCGGCCTGGTTGCGGTTGTCCTGGTTGACGTCGACCGTGCCCATGGCGGGCGGCACGAAATAGCCTGGGCCGTTCCAGCAGCCGTAGGGACCGCAGTGCATGAAGCCCGGTGTAAAGTAGCCGGGTGCTACCTGCTGCACCGCGAGCATAGGCGGGTAGGCATGCGCCGCGGCCATATTGCAGGCATAGATGGCCTGGTTGTAGTCGTCCTGGGTGGCATCGGGCTTGTACCACTCGTAGTGGGCGCAGCCGCCCAGGCCCAGCGCCAGCAGCGCGCCTGCCGCCAGGGTGACGGCGGGGCGTAAAGACGGGAACCGCAAGATTTTCATCGGTGCAGCCTTGGTTCGGATCAGCCCGCCGCCTGCGTCGCCAGGCCGGGCGGCGGCGCATCCTGCAGGGCGGCCAGTTCGTGGCGTATGGTGTCGCAGGCGCGCAGCATCTGCTTGACGGGATAGGCCAGGGTCAGCAGGTCGCCTTCGGCTTCGTAGGGCGGGGGCGGCTCGGCGGGGGGCAGCGCGCCGTCGTCGAGCTGGCGCGCCATGTATTGCAGCGACTGCGCCAGGGCCGGCGGCGTATCGGCCCGGCCGGCCAGAAGCGGAATGACGGCCGTGGTCTGCAGAGCCAGCACGTGGTTCTGGATCAGCAGGTGGTTCAGCTCCGGGACGTGCGTCTGATGCGAACGCGGCTCCTGCATCATGCGATAGAAGGCCTCGGTGAAGTTGCTGAAGGCATTGTGCACCTTCGTGCGGGCTAGGCGCCAGGCCAGGTCGGCTTCCGCGAGGGCGGCCGCCAGCGCCTTCCTGCTTTCGCCGTCGGCCGGACCGGCATATTCCGCCTGCGCGGCATGCACGTAGCGCAGGCCGGCGCGCAGATAGTCGCGGTTGGCGCGGACCGTGTCCAGGGCCAGCGGCTGCATCGAGCGCGATTCCCACCAGGGCAGCACGTAGCTGCACACCAGCGAAAGGGCGCTGCCCAGCAGCGTATCCAGGGCGCGCTGGCTGATCACCTCCAGCGACACGGTCTCGGGCGAGAGGAAGTGGTAGGCCAGCACGACGTACAGCGTGGTAAAGAGCGAGCTGGCCATGTAGTTCAGTTGCGCCAGGCTGTTGCCCAGCGCGCAGGCGATCAGCATGACGGCGAAGATCTCGGGCGCCTTGGCGGTGATCAGCAGCACCACCGGGGCCAGCAGGCAGCCGATCAGCGTGCCGGTCAGCCGCGAAAAATTGCGCTGGCGCGTCAACGCGAAGCCCGGCTTCATGATGATGATGATAGTGAGCACGACCCAGTAGCTGTGGGCCGCGAAATGCTGGGACGGCACCCATCCGGCTGTCAGGACCATGCCCAGCGCGGCGGCCAGGCTGATGCGTATGGCGTAGCGGCAATGGGGCGAGTCCAGCCTGAGGTTGCTGGTGATCATGCGCAGATTGGGGCGCTGGCGCGTCATGAACTTGGTGAGCGTCTTGTCGATGCGCAGCGCGTCGGTGGGCTGCGCATCGGGTGCCTTCAAGGTGTGGGCCGCGATGCGGTCCAGGATGCGCGCCGCGTTGCGCAGGCGGCGCAGCACCAGCACCATCAGGCTGATGGCCTCGGGCTCGGGCGGCCCGTCCTTGCGCTGGCGTAGCTTCTCGATCTCGTACTCGATGGCGAGCAGCTCGGCCTTGGTGCTGCTGCGGTATTGCGTGGCGTGGTTGCGCGAGACGTCCAGGGCGATGCGGTCGAGCTCGATCGACATTTTTCTCAGCGCATCGCGCATGAAGACCAGCGCGTCTTGGCCGGCCAGGGCGCGGCGCAGTAGCGCGTAGTCGGTGTAGGTGGCCAGCAGCGTGTCGCGCAGTTGCAGCATGTCGACGAAGATGTTCCAGATCATGATCCGGTCGGCGTTGCGCTGGCCCTTGCCCCTGGGCAGCGCGCGCAGCACGTTGTCGCGCGCCGACTGGTGCTTTTCGGACATGGCCGACTGGCTGCGTATCAACAGCCGGTAGACCTCGTCCAGATCGGTGGCTTCGTCATAAAAGCGCGAGCGCACGGCGACATAGTCGGCAGTCGCGAAAAGCGCGGCCGCCAGCGACTGGCGTTCGGCGTACAGCATCATCATGCGGTTGGTAAGCATGCTGAAGCAGAAATAGAACAGCGCACCGGTCAGCGTGGCCAGGGTATTGGTGAGCACCAGCGAGGGCGGCAGCGGCGTGTGCATGGTGAGCGTCATCAGCAGCAGCCCGCCGAAAGCCAGCAGGCTGCCGCGCCGGCCGAACACCGAGAACATGGACAGGAAGAAACACTGCGCGATGACG
>DAIDKG010000382.1 GCA_027450125.1 Bordetella sp.
CTACTACAGCTATAAATGGGCCGAAGTGCTGTCGGCCGACGCCTATGCCGCCTTCGAGGAAGCCGCCCAGACGTCCGGCCAGGGCCCCCTGGATGCGCAAACCGGGCAGCGCTTTCGCCAGGAGATCCTAGCGGTGGGTGGAGCCCGGCCAGCGGCTGAATCCTTTCAGGCTTTCCGCGGCCGGGAGCCCAGCATCGACGCTTTGCTGCGCCATAGCGGGATGGCGGCCCAGGCCTGACGCAGCCTACCGGTTGTTACACCTCGGATCGGGCCGGGCGGGCCGGCTTGAGTATCATCTTTGCACCCGTCCACTCCCTCAGGAAATCACGCATGCACATCATCATCATGATCGTCGTCGGCTTCATTGTCGGCCTGATCGCACGCGCCATCATGCCAGGCAACCAGAGCATGGGCATCATCATGACCACGATCCTGGGCATCATCGGTTCCGTGGTCGCGAACTACCTGGGCCAGGCCATGCACTGGTACGGCCCGGGCCAGGCCGCCGGCTTCATCGGCTCGGTGATCGGCGCGATCATCGTCCTTTTCGTGGTGGGCCTGCTCCACAGGTCGATGCGCAGCTAGGGCGTCCCGATCCGCAAGCATGAAGAACGGCCGGCGGCGCAAGCCACCGGCCATTCTTTTTTGCCGCGCGTCGCTTTTGTCAGGACGACGGCATGGCCGGTGCCACGCCAGGCGCCGGGACGCCGGCCGCCGGGACGCTGGGCGTCGACTTCTCGGTCCAGCCGCCGCCCAGCGCCTTGTACAGGCTGATCTGGTTGTTCAACCTCGCCAGGCGCGTGGCGATCAGCCCCTGCTGGGCCGCATAAAGCGAACGTTGCGAAACCAGCACGCTGAGATAGCTGTCCACCCCGGCGTCGAAGCGCTGCTGCGACAGCGTGAACGCCAGTTGGCTGGCCTGGACCAGCTTGCGCTGCGCGCTGACCTGGTCGTCGAGCGTGCCGCGCCCGACCAGCGAGTCGGCCACTTCGCGAAAACCTGTCTGAATGGCTTTTTCGTAGGTGGCGACCTGGATGTTCTTGCGCACGTGGGCCAGGTCCAGGTTGGCTAGAAGCGAGCCGCCCTGGAAGATGGGCAAATTGACCTTGGGCACCAGGTTCCAGGCTTCCGACCCCGGCATGAACAGGCCCGTCAGGCTGTTGCTGGCCGTGCCCGCGAAGCCCGTGAGCGAGATCGAGGGGAAGAAGGCCGCTCGTGCCGCGCCGATATTGGCATTGGCCGCGAGCAGCTGGTGCTCGGCCGCGCGGATGTCGGGGCGGCGTTCGAGCAGGTCCGACGGCAGACCGGCGGGCAGCTCCAGCGGCAGGGCATCGTCGGGCAGGCTCCGCGCCCGGTTCAGCCGGGCCGAGATATCGGCCGGCAGGGGCTCGCCCACCAGCAGCACCAGGGCATTGAGGTCCTGGGCCACCTGCCGCTGGTACTGCGCCTGATTGCTCTGGGCCGTGCGCAGCGTGGTCTCGGCCTGGCTCAGATCGAGCGCGCTGTCCACGCCCTGATCGTAGCTTTGCTTGATCAGATCGTAGGAGTCCTGCTGGGCCTTGAGCGTGCGCGTCGTCAGGTCCAGCAGCTCCTGGTCGGCGCGCAGCGTGAAGTAGGCCGTGGCCGTCTGCGAGATCAGGCTGAGCTGGACGGCGACGCGGGTGTCGCGTTGCGCCAGGTAGTTCTCCAGGGCGGCCTTGCTCAGGCTCTGGACCTGGCCGAACAGGTCGATCTGCCAGGAGATGGTCGGCCCCACCTGCCAATCCTGGGTAATGGCCTTGTTGCCGGACGTAGTCAGGCTGCCTGGCGTGCGCTGCGCCGTTTCCGTGCCCGAGATCGCCGCCGCAGGCATCAGGCCAGCGCGCTGGATGCGGTATTGCGCCTGCAGCGCCTGCACGTTGAGTATGGCCACGCGCAGGTCGCGGTTGTCTTTCAGCGACAACGCGATCAGGCGCCGCAGCAGCGGATCCTGGAAGAAGTCGCGCCAGCCCACGTCGGCCGCCGGCCCCTGGACAGGCTTGCCCTGTTCCTTGGGCGCATGCGCGTAGCCCGGGCCGGTGGGGTAGCCCGCGGCCACCGGCGCCGCGGGCCGATGATAGGTTGGCGCCAGGGTACAGCCGGCCAGCATGCCGGCCAGGGCGAGGGACAGGGGCAGACTCGCCCTTTTCATTGGAAACCTCATCACGAATGGCCTCCGGTGGCTGCATCCGTCGAGGACCCGGACGAGCCCGGCCTGGCGTGCTTGTCGACCTTTTCGCTCGCGCGCATGACCTTGAACCACTTGAGCACCGTCACGAAGAACGTGGGCACGAAGAAGATCACCAGCAACGTGCCCGTCAGCATGCCGCCGATCACCCCGGTGCCGATGGCGTTCTGGCTGCCCGAGCCCGCGCCGTTGGCCAGCGCCAGCGGAAGCACGCCCAGCACGAAGGCCATGGAAGTCATCAGGATGGGACGCAGCCGCTGGCGCGCCGCGTGGATGGCCGACTCG
>DAIDKG010000383.1 GCA_027450125.1 Bordetella sp.
CACCAGCGAGGCGGCCACGGAGACGATCTGCGCCGGCGACACGTCCATGTACTGGATGGTCTCGGGCGGGGTCAGGATCGATTCACCCTTCTCGCGCGCGGAGACCAGCTCACCGGTCAGGCGGCCTTCGGCGTCGAGCGCGGCGTTGGCCTGCGCGATCACGTACTTGCCTTCCTCGATCGCCGACAGGTAGTCGATCTGGTCGCTGACCTTGCCGTCGATGATCTTGCGGTAAGGCGTTTCCAGGAAGCCGTACTCGTTCAGGCGCGCATATAGCGCCATCGAGTTGATCAGGCCGATGTTCGGGCCTTCAGGCGTTTCGATGGGGCAGACGCGGCCATAGTGCGTGGGATGCACGTCGCGCACTTCGAAGCCGGCGCGCTCGCGGGTCAGACCGCCGGGGCCCAGGGCGGAAACGCGCCGCTTGTGCGTGATTTCCGACAGGGGGTTGGTCTGGTCCATGAACTGCGACAGCTGGCTCGAACCGAAGAACTCCTTGATGGCGGCCGAGATCGGCTTGGAGTTGATCAGGTCGTGCGGCATCAGGTTTTCGGTCTCGGCCTGGCCCAGGCGTTCCTTGACCGCGCGCTCGACGCGCACCAGGCCGGCGCGGAACTGGTTTTCGGCCAGTTCGCCCACGCAACGCACGCGACGGTTGCCCAGGTGGTCAATGTCGTCGATCTGGCCGCGGCCATTGCGCAGCTCGACCAGCACCTTGATGGTCTCGAGGATGTCCGAGTTGGTCAGTGTCATCGGACCAGTGTTGTCTTCGCCGCGACCCAGGCGGCTGTTGACCTTCATGCGGCCCACGCGCGACAGATCGTAGGTTTCCTCGCTGTAGAACAGGCGCTGGAACAGGGCCTCGACCGCTTCTTCGGTCGGCGGCTCGCCGGGGCGCATCATGCGGTAGATCGCCACGCGCGCGGCCATCTGGTCGGCGGTCTCGTCGGTGCGCAGCGTCTGCGAGATGTAGGGACCGCGGTCCAGATCGTTGGTGTACAGGGTCTGGAAGCTGGCGACCTTGGCGTCGCGCATGGCGGCCAGCACCGATTCGGTGATCTCGTCGTTGGCATGCGCCACGATCTCGCCGGTCTCGGCATCGACGATGTTCTTGGCCAGTACACGACCGAGCAGGAAGTCTTCGGGCACGGTGATGCGCTCGATGCCGGCGTTGGCCATGTCGCGCAGATGCTTGGCATTGATGCGCTTGTCCTTCTCGACCAGCACCTTGCCGGAACGGTCGGTGATGTCAAAGCGCGCGATCTCGCCCTTCCAGCGCTCGGACACCACGGTCATCATGGCGCCTTCGCTCTGAAGCGTGAAATCGTCGAAGTCGAAGAACTCGCCCAGGATGGTCTCGGGCGTCATGCCGATGGCCTTGAGCAGGATCGTCACGGGCATCTTGCGGCGGCGGTCGACGCGGAAGAACAGAACGTCCTTGGGGTCGAACTCGAAGTCCAGCCACGAGCCGCGGTAGGGGATCACGCGGGCCGAGAACAGCAGCTTGCCCGAGCTGTGGGTCTTGCCGCGGTCGTGCTCGAAGAACACACCGGGCGAGCGATGCAGCTGCGACACGATGACGCGCTCGGTGCCGTTGATGACGAAGGAACCGGTGCCGGTCATGAGCGGAATTTCGCCCATGTAGACTTCCTGCTCCTTGACTTCCTTGATGGTGGGCTTGCTGACTTCGCGATCCATCAGCACCAGGCGCACCTTGGCGCGCAGGGGCGATGCATAGGTCAGCCCGCGCTGCTGGCATTCCTTGACATCGAACACGGGCTCGCCCAGCACGTAGCTGACGAACTCCAGGCGCGCCATCCCGTTATGGCTGACAATCGGAAAAATCGACGTGAACGCAGCCTGCAGGCCATCGCTGGCCCGCTGAGCGGAAGGTACGTCGGATTGCAGGAACGTTAGGTAGGATTGAAGCTGTGTCGCAAGCAGGAAGGGCACGTTCTGGACGTCTTCACGCTTGGCGAAGCTTTTGCGGATGCGCTTTTTTTCGGTGTACGAGTAAGGCATGAGCACTCCGACTCGAGGTTGCATGGGCCGTCAACCACGGCCCCAGGTGTTACGACTCCAGGAAATACCGCTTGTCCCTACGCGGAAGCGGGCTTTCCTGGAAACGCAAAAGCCCGGGGACGGCAAACTGCGCTGTCCCCGGGCAGTAAAGCCAGGAATTACTTCAGCGTGGCCTTGGCGCCTGCTTCTTCCAGCTTCTTCTTGGCGGCTTCGGCGTCAGCCTTGGCCAGACCTTCCTTCACGGGCTTGGGCGCGCCGTCGACCAGGTCCTTGGCTTCCTTCAGACCCAGGCCGGTGATTTCACGCACGGCCTTGATGACGCTGACCTTGTTGGCGCCGGCTTCTTCCAGCACGACGGTGAACTCGGTCTGCTCTTCGACAGCAGCAGCAGCAGCGGCCGGGGCGGCAGCCACGGCGACAGCGGCGGCGGCAGCCGACACGCCAAACTTCTCTTCCATTTCCTTGATCAGCTCGGACAGTTCGAGCACGGTCATGCCAGCGATGGCGTCAAGGATTTCAGCTTTGTTAAGTGCCATTTTTCAGAACTCCAGAATTGGATAAATGCCAGGGTTGGTGTCGCTATGTCGTTCAGCGAATTTCCGTTCGGCCACCCGCTTACGCGGCGGCCTTCTGGTCGCGCACGGCGGCGAGGCCACGCGCAAACTTGGTCGGAACTTCGTTGAGCGTACGCACGAATTGCGCGATCGGGGCTTGCATGGTGCCCATCAGTTTCGAGAGCAGCTCGTCACGCGAGGGCATGGTGGCCAGGGCCTTCACACCTTCAGCGCTCAGGGTGCTGTTGGGCAGCGAACCGCCCTTGAGCACGAGCTTGTCATTGCTCTTGGCGAAACCGGCAAGGACCTTGGCCGCCGAAACCGGGTCAGTGCTGATGCCGTAGATCAGCGGACCGGTCAGTTGCGAGGACAGCGACTCGAAAGCCGTGCCGGCAACAGCTCGACGGGCCAGCGTGTTCTTCAGAACACGCAGGTACACGCCCGATTCACGCGCAGTTTTGCGCAGTACGGTGACAGAGGCGACGTCCAGACCACGGTACTCGGCGACCACGATCGACTGGGCCTTGGCGACTTGCGCCGAGACTTCTTCGATCACGACCGCTTTCTCTTGACGATTGAGACTCACGGTTTGAACACTCCATCAAAAAACGCCTGGGGCTGGATCGGGATTTCCGTTGCGGGACTTCCTGGACAGCCTTGCGCGTCTACCGAATGCGGCGCCTGGGTTGAGTTCTTCGGATAAAGAATTCTTCCTGGGAGCGCCATCTACGCTGGATCCGGATTTTCCGGTTGCCCGGAATCTTCGGTATTAAGCCCACGACCTCGTTGCAGCGTGAGGCCGTGCGCTCCAGCGGTCTTTGACAGCTACACCCGAAATCCGGGTGCGGCCCAAAGTACGTTACGTGCCGTCGGCGATCAGGCCGACAGCGAGGCGATTTCCACGCGCGCACCGCCGCCCATCGTCGACGAGACGGCGAGTTTGCGCAGGTAAATGCCCTTGGCGGCGGCGGGACGGGCCTTTTGCAGGGCGTCGACCAGGGCAGCCAGGTTGGTTTGCAGTTGTTCCACGCCGAAAGAGGCGCGGCCGATGGTGGCGTGAATGATGCCGGCCTTGTCGGTGCGGTACTGCACCTGACCTGCCTTGGCGTTCTTCACGGCGGTGGCCACATCGGGAGTCACGGTGCCGACCTTGGGGTTCGGCATCAGGCCGCGCGGGCCCAGGATCTGACCCAGCGTACCGACGATACGCATGGTGTCGGGCGAGGCGATGACCACGTCGAAATTGAAATTGCCACCCTTGATGCTCTCGGCCAGGTCTTCCATGCCGACGATGTCGGCGCCGGCGGCCTTGGCCGCTTCAGCCTTGTCGCCCTGGGCGAACACGGCGACGCGAACGGACTTGCCGGTGCCGGCGGGCATGACGACCGAGCCGCGGACCAGTTGGTCGGACTTTTTGGGGTCGATACCCAGCTGCACAGCCACGTCGATGGATTCGTCGAACTTGGCGGTGGCGGTTTCCTTGACCAGGGTCAGGGCTTCAGAGACCGGGTACAGCTTGGTACGGTCGATCTTCTGGGCGATAGCGGCGGCGCGCTTGGACAGTTTTGCCATGATCAGATGCCCTCGACGGTGATGCCCATGCTGCGGGCGCTGCCTGCGATCGTGCGGACGGCGGCGTCCAGATCGGCCGCGGTCAGATCGGGTTGCTTGGTCTTGGCGATTTCCTCGGCCTGGTCGCGCGTGAGCTTGCCCACCTTGTCGGTGTGCGGCTTGGCCGAACCCTTCTGTACGCCGGCAGCCTTCTTGATGAGGACCGTCGCGGGCGGGGTCTTCATGATGAAGGTGAAGGACTTGTCCGCGAAGGCGGTAATCACCACGGGAATCGGCAGACCGGGCTCCATGCCCTGCGTCTTGGCGTTGAACGCCTTGCAGAATTCCATGATGTTCAGGCCGCGCTGGCCCAGCGCCGGACCGATCGGGGGAGAGGGATTGGCCTTACCAGCCGGCACTTGCAGCTTGATAAAGCCGACGATCTTCTTCGCCATGCTTTGCTCCTTGCGGGTTCTGACGCTCGCCGCTTGCGGCGGGCTCCCCGGGGTTGATGAAAATACTGCTCAAAGGGGTACAGCAATCGGGGCATCGCCCCGTCAGATCAGGTCTTCTCGACCTGGCTGAAATCCAATTCCACGGGCGTCGAGCGACCGAAGATGGTGACCGACACGCGCACCTTGCTCTTCTCGTAGTTGACTTCCTCGACGTTGCCGTTGAAGTCCGCGAACGGGCCTTCCTTGACGCGCACCATCTCGCCCACCTCGAACAGCACCTTGGGACGCGGCTTCTCGACGCCCTCTTCCATCTGGGAGAGGATCTTCTCGACTTCCTTTTCGGAAATCGGCGAGGGACGATTGCCCGAACCACCCAGAAAGCCGGTTACCCGGTTGGTGTTCTTGACCAGGTGCCAGGTTTCGTCGGTGAGATCCATCTCGACCAGGACATAGCCCGGGAAAATGCGGCGCTCGCTGATCGACTTCTGGCCGCCCTTCATTTCGACGACTTCTTCGGACGGCACCAGGATGCGGCCGAAGGACGTCTGCAGGCCAGCACGCTCGATGCGCTCGTTCAGCGCCTTCTGGACGCTTTTTTCCATGCCCGAATAGACATGGACGACATACCAACGCTTACTCATGACGGCCCTTTATTTCCAGCCCAGCAACAGGCCGTAGAGTATCCATTCGATCAACTTGTCGACCACCCACATGAACACACCCATGGCGACCACGAAGGCGAACACGATGCCGGTCATCTGGGTGGTTTCTTTGCGATTGGGCCAGACGACCTTGCGCATCTCGTTGTAGGACTCGCTGCCGAAGCTGAGCGTGCGCCGCCCCGGCTCGCTGAACCAGGCAATGAGGGCGGCGATGAGCAGGCCGCCGACGAATACGCCGATGCGCACGCCCATGGACTGCGAATCCAACACCGAGAAGCCGATGATTCCCGCGATGACGACGAGAACCGCCAGTCCGAGCTTGATCCGGTCGGCAGTGCTGGTTACGGTTTCTACGTTGGTGTTGGACATTTTAAGAACGAGTCAGGGCCAAAGCTTGGGCTTTGGCAGGGGCAGTAGGAATCGAACCTACAACCTTCGGTTTTGGAGACCGACGCTCTGCCAATTGAGCTATACCCCTATGGCGGTGATTCTGGCAAGCATGGTGCCTTGCGGAACCATACATGATACTACTTTTCTAGCAGAGATGGAAAGAGGGCCGTGCGGCCCTTTTTCCTTCGTTGCGAAAGCCCGGAACCAGCCGGGCATTCGCTTCGCGGGCGCCCGGGCCCGTCTGCTGCTGTTTACTCAGGCGATGATTTTAGCGACGACGCCGGCGCCGACGGTACGGCCGCCTTCGCGGATGGCAAAGCGCAGGCCTTCTTCCATGGCGATGGGGGCCAGCAGTTTGACCGTCATGGTCACGTTGTCGCCGGGCAGCACCATTTCCTTGTCCTTGGGCAGGTCGATCGTGCCGGTCACGTCCGTGGTG
>DAIDKG010000384.1 GCA_027450125.1 Bordetella sp.
CACCACGATCACCAGGCGCGTGACATTGTTCAGTCCGGCGGGGGCGTTCAGGGGCAGACTGGTGTAGACCGGGAACGGATACCGGTGGCCCGGCGCGCCCAGCTCGATGCGCTGAGAAATCAGCGGACTGGATTGCGGCGCGGGAGGCGGCGAGGCGTAGGGATCGGAGTAGGGGTTGTCGTAGGGCGTATCGCCATAGGGGGCGGAAGGGCTCGTCGCCCGGGCCGCGGCGCCCGTCGATATGGCGAGCAGCAGCAAGGCGCTGGCAAAGGAAGATAGCGGCGTCATGTACGTCCCGTTGAGCGTGCCGATCGATAGGCGACCCAATCATACTCATCGCCCGGCATGTCCCGGGCCGCGCCGCGAAAAACCGGATCGATGGGGTAGTACTGGCAGTCCACCGGCCCCTGGTCCGTCTGCGCCGTCGCCTGCCGGCGCACGAAGCAGCAAGGCGCATCGGGGGTGTATTCCTCGATCGCGTCCATCAGCGGGATCAGGCTGTGATCGACTTCGTACAGGTCGCCCAGCACGGTTCCGGGGCAGTCCGGCAGCAGCCCGGGCCAGTCGCCGAAATCCACCAGCCGGCCCGGCACCCGGGCCGGCCCCAGCAGCCGGGGCGCCGGCAGGCCGGCCCGGGACGCCGCCAGCGACAGGTCATTGATTTCGCCGCTGCGTAGCGTGCCGTAGACAAAAATGGTTATGCTCATGAAACGAATCGGACATACGAACGAATCGGGATCGCATCGGACGGCAAGTGTTGAAATGCGCGGTACGGTCCCCATATGCAGATCATCGAGCCGCGCCTCGCAGTCTGCCTGGCGGTTGGCTCATTAACACTAGCCAACCGACCACCATGCGATTCGACAAACTTACCACCAAGTTCCAACAGGCGCTGGCCGATGCCCAAAGCCTGGCCGCCCGCAACGACCATCCCTATATCGAGCCCGTGCACGTGCTGGCCGCCCTGCTGGGCGATGCCGACAGCGGCGCGGCCGGCCTGCTGGCGCGTGCCGGCGTGGCCGTCAATCGCCTGCAGCCGGCGATCGACACGGCCTTGAAAAACCTGCCCCAGGTGCAGGGAGGCGACAATGTGCAAGGCAGCCGCGAGCTGCAGGCCGTGCTCACGCGCACCGACAAAGAGGCCGCCAAGCGCGGCGACGCCTACATCGCCAGCGAGCTATTTCTGCTGGCGCTGACCGACGACAAGGGCGAGGCCGGCCGCATCCTGCGCGATGCGGGCCTGCAGCGCAAGGCGCTGGAAGCCGCCATCGAAGCCGTGCGCGGCGGAGAAAGCGTCTCGGGCGCCGAGGGCGAATCCAACCGCCAGGCCCTGGCTAAATACACCATCGACCTGACCGAGCGCGCGCGCGAAGGCAAGCTCGATCCGGTCATCGGCCGCGACGACGAGATCCGCCGCGCCATCCAGATCCTGCAGCGGCGCACCAAGAACAACCCCGTGCTCATCGGCGAACCGGGCGTGGGCAAGACCGCCATCGTCGAGGGCCTGGCCCAGCGCATCATCAACGACGAGGTGCCCGAGAGCCTGCGCGGCAAGCGCGTGCTGTCGCTGGACCTGGCCGCGCTGCTGGCGGGCGCCAAGTTCCGCGGCGAGTTCGAGGAACGCCTGAAGGCCGTGCTCAAGGAGCTGGCCCAGGACGACGGCCAGAACATCGTCTTCATCGACGAGATCCACACCATGGTCGGCGCCGGCAAGGCCGAGGGCGCCATGGACGCGGGCAATATGCTCAAGCCCGCGCTGTCGCGCGGCGAGCTGCATTGCATCGGCGCGACCACGCTGGACGAATATCGCCAATACATCGAGAAGGACGCCGCGCTCGAGCGCCGCCTCCAGAAGGTGCTGGTCGACGAACCCGACGTGGAGTCGACCATTGCCATCCTGCGCGGCCTGCAGGAGCGCTACGAGATCCACCACGGCGTGGAAATCACCGATCCGGCCATCGTGGCCGCGGCCGAGCTCTCGCACCGCTACATCACCGACCGCTTCCTGCCCGACAAGGCCATCGACCTCATCGACGAGGCCGCCGCGCGCATCCGCATGGAAATCGACTCCAAGCCGGAAGTGATGGACAAGCTCGACCGGCGCATCATCCAGCTCAAGATCGAGCGCGAGGCGGTCAAGAAGGAAACCGACGACGCGTCCCGGCGCCGCCTGGCCGTGATCGAGGAAGAACTCGAGAAGCTGCAGCGCGAGTACAACGATTTCGAGGAAATCTGGAAAGCCGAGAAGGCCGCGGTGCAGGGCACGCAGACCATCAAGGAAGAGATCGACCGCGTGCGCGCCGAGATGGCCGAGATGCAGCGCAAAGGCCAGTTCGACAAGCTGGCCGAGCTGCAGTACGGCAAGCTGCCCGAACTGGAAGCGCGCCTGAAGGCTGCCGACAATGCCGAGCGCACGGCGGTGAGCAAGGATGGCGAATCCGGCAAGCCGCGCCTTCTGCGCACGCAAGTGGGCGCCGAGGAAATCGCCGAGGTCGTCTCGCGCGCCACGGGCATTCCGGTGTCCAAGATGATGCAGGGCGAGCGCGACAAGCTGCTGCAGATGGAAGATTTCCTGCACAAGCGCGTGGTAGGCCAGGACGAGGCTGTGCGCCTGGTGGCCGACGCCATCCGGCGTTCGCGCGCCGGGTTGTCCGATCCCGCCCGGCCCCTGGGATCCTTCCTGTTCCTGGGGCCCACGGGCGTGGGCAAGACCGAGCTTACCCGCGCGCTGGCCGAGTTCCTCTTCGACACGCAGGAGCACATGATCCGCATCGACATGAGCGAGTTCATGGAAAAGCATTCGGTCGCGCGGCTGATCGGCGCGCCGCCAGGATATGTGGGATACGAGGAAGGCGGTTACCTGACCGAGGCGGTGCGCCGCCGGCCCTACAGCGTGGTGCTGCTGGACGAGGTCGAGAAGGCCCATCCGGACGTGTTCAACGTGCTGCTGCAGGTGCTGGACGACGGGCGCCTGACCGACGGCCAGGGGCGCACGGTGGATTTTCGCAATACGGTCATCGTGATGACCTCGAACCTGGGCTCGCAGCACATCCAGGCCATGGCCGACAAGCCCTACGAGGTCATCAAGGAAGTGGTGTGGGACGAGCTCAAGCACACGCTCAGGCCCGAATTCCTCAACCGGATCGACGAAGTGGTGGTGTTCCACGGCCTGCTTGCCGAGCATATCGAGTCCATCGCGCGCATCCAGCTCAAGCGCCTTTCCGATCGGCTGGAGAAACAGGAAATGCGGCTGGACATCAGCGACGCGGCGCTGGCCGAACTGGCCCGCACGGGTTTCGATCCGGTGTTCGGGGCGCGGCCACTGAAGCGCGCGATCCAGCAGAAGGTCGAGAATCCCGTGGCCAAGCTGATCCTGGAAGGCGCGTTCGGTCCGCGCGACGTGGTGCCGGTGGATTGGCGCGACGGCAAGTTCGTGTTCACCCGCACCTTGCAGTAAAGGCGGCTCGCGCACGGCCAGCCCGCCCCGCCGCGATCGGCGGGGCGTTTTTTTCGGCATTCGCGGCTATTATGGCGGCCATGATTTCATTGCTGCCCTTCAACTTTCTGGCCATCGGCGTCGGCGCCGCCATGGGGGCATGGCTGCGCTGGCTGCTGGGGCTGCGGTTCAATGTGGCCGGCTGGCCCTGGGGTACCATGGCCGCCAATCTCCTGGGCGGATACCTCATCGGTCTGTTGGTAGCCCTGGTCGCGGCCCACCCGGCCTGGCCGAGCTGGATCCGCCTGGCCGTCATTACCGGTTTTCTGGGCGGCCTGACGACGTTCTCGACGTTTTCGGCCGAGACGGTTGCCATGCTCGAGCGCGGCCAATACGCCATGGCATTGGCCTATGCCGGAACCAGCCTGCTGGGTTCGCTGGCACTGACCGCCCTGGGGCTGGCCACGATTCATTTTTTCAAGTAGGGCCCTGCGCGCGGGCTCGGGCCATGGCGGCCCGGTTCGGGCCGGGCAGGAAAGCCGCGCCGGTTCCGGCGCGGCTTTTTTCGCTCCATGGTCATGATTTGAGCGGTAGAAGCCATTTACTTTTATTCATTGCCGGCGAGCAGGGGCAGTTACATTGCCAGCAGTTCCGTCAATGAAATCGATCGGCCGACATACCGGCCGCTTCCGGGGAGAAAATCGTGGAATCCATAACGCTGAGCAAAAAGCTCTGGGGCATTGTGGTGCTGCTTTGGCTGGGGATATTGAGCATCGTGGCGATCAACGCCTGGCTCAATCGCGAGGCTATGATTCACGAGCGGGAGAACTCGCTCAGGCAGCAGATCGAGATGGCAGTCGGCCTGATCGACAGCTACGTCGCCAAGGTCAACGACAAGTCCATGTCGTTGAGCGACGCGCAGAAAGCGGCCATCGCGCAACTGCGGCCCATGCGCTACAACGCGGACAAGAGCGGTTATTTCGCCATTTACCGGATGGCGGACCACATGATGCTGATGCTGCCGCCGGATCCCAAGCGCGAGAACC
>DAIDKG010000385.1 GCA_027450125.1 Bordetella sp.
TGCCCCTGGCCGACACGGCGGTCTTCGCGCTGCTGCTTCTCGTCGCATCGGTGCCTGTCGCCCTGCCGGCCACCTACACGCTGGCCACCGCCCTGGCCAGTACACAGCTGGCCCGGCGTGGCGTGCTGGTCACGAGGCTGCCGGCGGTGGAGGAAGCCGCGGCAATGGACACGCTGCTCTCGGACAAGACCGGAACCTTGACCCAAAACGTGCTGTCAGTCGCGGGAGTCAAGGTCCTGGCGGACGTGGACGAGGGCGCCGTCCTGCGCGCTGCCGCGCTGGCCAGCGATGCCTCGTCGCAGGACCCGCTCGACCTTGCGATTCTCGCGGCCTACGGCAAGCATGCGCAGGCCGCCCCCCTGCCCGCGCGCACGGATTTCCAGCCCTTCGACCCGGCGACTCGGTTCAGCTCGGGCACTTGCAGCGACGCTGCAGGCCCGTGGCGGGCGCTGAAAGGCGCAACCAGCGCCGTGCTCGAACAATGCGATGCCGACCCGGTGCAGCGCGATGCCGCGCGGCAGGCCCAGCAGGCGCTTGCCGCAGGAGGTTCGCGCGTGCTCGCGATCGCGGCGGGGCCGGCGGACCGGGTCCGACTCATCGGCCTGATCGAACTTGCCGATCCGCCGCGGCCGGATGCCGCCGAACTCATCTCAAAGCTCGGCCAGCTGGGTGTCAGGGTCTGCATGGCCACCGGCGACGCGCTGGAGACGGCGCGCGCGATCGGCCAGCGGCTGGGCCTGGGCACGCGGGTCTGCGCCCCGCATGGAGACGATCTGCTGCAGCCGGAAAAATGCGACATCTTCGCCCGCGTACTGCCTGAGGAAAAGCACGCCATCGTCAGCGCGCTGCAACAGGCGGGACACGTCACGGGCATGACGGGCGACGGCGTCAACGACGCGCCGGCGCTACGCCAGGCGGAGCTCGGCATCGCCGTGGCCAGCGCTACCGATGTGGCCAAGGCCGCCGCGGGCGTCGTCCTGACGGACCCGGGCCTGAACGGCGTTCTGGCGGTGGTGGCCACGGGACGAGAAGTGCATCGCCGCATGCTCACCTACATCCTCAACAAGATCGTCAAGACGCTGGAGATCGTGGTCTTTCTCACGCTCGGCCTCTGGTTCGCCAACGATTTCGTGATCTCGCCGCGCCTGATCGTGCTGCTGCTTTTCGCCAACGATTTCGTGACGATGAGCATTGCGGCCGACCGGGTGCGGCCGGCCGCCCGGCCGCAGCGCTGGCAAGTCCGGCAACTGGTCGGCGCCGCCACGGTGCTGGCGGCGGTTTCGCTGGCGTTCACGCTATCGCTGTACGGTATGGCGCGCGCGCATCTGGGCCTGACTGCAGGCCAGATGCAGACCATGGTGTTTCTGCTGCTGGTGTTCACCACGCAAGCCAATATCTATGTGTTGCGCAACGACGGGCGCATATGGGCCTATGCGCCAGGCACATTCATGGCCTGGGCCAGCGCCGCAGACATCGCGGTGGTGAGTCTGCTGGCTGTGACCGGGACGCTGATGGCGGCAGTCCCGCCGACGCTGGTCGGCGCCCTGGCCTGCGCCGTCCTGGTGTTCGCCCTGTTGCTCGACCGGATCAAGAGCCTCGTGTTCCGGCGCTTCATGCTGAGTGCTGCGTAGCCGGCTTGGGCTACGCCCGGATCGCGTTGTCGATCACAGTCGTGTCAAGCAAATACATGTGTCGCCGCCTCGCCACCGTCCTCGAGGCGGGCAAAGTCTGCGTCTTCGCCAACATTGGGCATGGCCATCAGCACTTCGGCCAGGGTTTTGCGCGCCGGCCGGCGCAGGGCGCGCGCCAGGATCTCCCGGTGTTCGGCCTCGGCGCTACGGCCATGAGTCGCGGCCCGTTCTTTGAGCGTTTGGACGAGCGCATCGTCCAGATTGCGTACCACTAAGTTGGCCATAATTCATCTCCCGTCTTGGTGCAATCAATGATTGCATCAACGCAGCAATATGCACTCAATGATTGCAAACAAAGGCGATTCTGGCACTCCATGCCTGGGCTTCGGTCTTAGTGTCGAAAGTCCGGGGGACGGGTTCCCAGCCTTTGCGCCGCACCTGGGCTTCCCAGGCCGGCCCCCTCTGTCGAATCGTTGCCACGCTGCGCTCCTTGCCACGCGTTGTGGCAAATTTGTAGCAAATGTCCCGATTCAGGAGAGGACAAAAACGTGGCAGCTCTTGAGAAGAACTCCCGCAGAAATGAAAAAAGCCGGCATTTGCCGGCGATTTTTTCTTTGCAGGGCTTTTGGTGGGCGGTACTGGTTTCGAACCAGTGACCCCTGCCGTGTGAAGGCAGTGCTCTACCACTGAGCTAACCGCCCGACAAAGAAGCGGAATTCTAACACACAAGGTCTGAAATGGCAAAAAGCGCCTAGACTGCCGCCCCGCCCTCGGACGCCAGCGGTTCATAGGCCCGCCACACCGCCTTGCCGCCCGCCTTGTCCAGGTCCTTCAGATAGGCCGCGTGCGCCGCCAGCTCCTCGGGGTCGGCGGCGATGACTGGCAGCACCGAGGCGTCGAAGGCGCTCAAGGCCACGGCGTTCTGACCCGAGCCGGGCCCGGCATTGTCGGTATCGATCAGCAGCGCATCCTGCCCGCGCGTCATGGCCAGCCAGACCTCGGCCAGCAATTCGGAGTCGAGCAGGGCGCCGTGCAGGATGCGGTGCGCGTTGGAAATGCCGAAGCGGTCGCACAACGCGTCGAGCGAGTTGCGCTTGCCCGGGAACATGGCGCGCGCATGCTGCAGCGTATCGGTGATGGACGCGCAATATTGCGCTATCTCCCCGCGTCCGATGCGCTCGAGCTCGGCGTTGAAGAATTTCACGTCGAACGAGGCATTGTGCGCGATCAGCTCGGCGTCCTGGATGAAAGCCAGGAACTCCTCGACCACGTCGGCAAAACGCGGCTTGTCGGCCAGGAACTCGGTCGTCAACCCGTGCACGGCCAGCGCGCCCTCTTCGCTGTCGCGATCGGGGTTCAGATAAAGATGCAGGGTCCTGCCGGTCAAGGTGCGGTTGACGAGTTCGACGCAGCCGATTTCGATGATGCGGTTGCCGTCCTCGGGTTTCAAACCCGTGGTTTCGGTGTCGAAGACGATCTGGCGCATGCGTGGCCCTTTGCTGAAAACGAGGTGATCCAGTTTACCCGGCGCGCCGGCGCGCGCTTTCGACGCCCAGATTGGCCAGGGCGTCGGCGCGCTCGTTGCCCGGATCGCCGTTGTGCCCCCTGACCCAGCGCCACGACACGCGATGGCGGCCCACCTGCTCGTCCAGCGCCCGCCACAGCTCGGCGTTCTTCACCGGTTTCTTGTCGGAGGTGATCCAGCCGCGCCGCTTCCAGTTGGCCAGCCACTCGGTCATGCCCTTCATCACGTACTGCGAGTCGGTGTGCACGACCACCGTGCAGGAGCGCTTGAGCGCGCCCAGCCCCTCGATCACCGCCAGCAATTCCATGCGGTTGTTGGTGGTCTGCGCTTCGCCGCCGTGCAATTCCTTCTGATGCCCGCCCGCGCGCATCAGCACGCCCCAGCCTCCCGGGCCGGGATTGCCCTTGCAGGCGCCGTCGGTCCACATCTCGACCTGATCCATGTCCTGCGCTTCGAATGACTGCCTATCCACTGCTCATGCCACCTATAAACGGGCCTTGCCCGACAATTCAAGCCTTGTCGCGATGCATGACGACCGAGGCCGCATGCGCGCGCTGGCGCTTTTTCTTCCAGGCCGGCCCGATCAGGCGCATGCCCGCCACGCGCTTGGTCGCCGACATCACATAGGCCGCGCCGCCCATCGCCCACCAGCGCCGCCCCTGCCCTTCGAGGAAACGCCAGCGCTGCAGCCACAGCTCGGTGCGGCACGGCGGCGCATAGCAACCCAGGCGCGTCAGGTCCACGTCGAAGGACATGAGCTTGAGCCAGTCCTTCATGCGCAGCGGCGAGACCTGCGAATACACGGGCCGGGGAAGCCAGGCCTCCATGCCGGGCATCAGATTGCGCGCGCCCCACAGGCTCCAGGGGTTGAAGCCGGAAATCACCACGCGGCCTTCGGGCATCAGCACGCGCTCGACCTCGCGCAGCACCTGGTGCGGCGAGTCGGT
>DAIDKG010000386.1 GCA_027450125.1 Bordetella sp.
CCGTAACTGGCGCTCAAGGTGATCTGGGGGTATTGGTTGGCCACTGCCACCCCCACCAGGGCACTGGCCTGGTGCAGCAGGGCCTCGCTGGCCCGGATATCGGGCCGCTGGCGCACCAGGGCCGAGGGCAGGCTCAGGGGCAGCGTCTCGGGCAGGTGCAGTGACGACAGCGTGAAGTTCTCGATCGGGGCCTGGTTGGGGAATCGGCCCAGATAGGCCGCAAGCTGGTTGCGCGTCTGCGCGAGCTGCTTTTGCAGCGGCGGCAGGCTGGCGCGCGTTTGTGCGAGCGTGGCCTGCTGCGCGAGCACGTCGGCACTGGAAACCGCGCCCAGGCGCTGGCGTTCCCTCAGGATGTCCAGCTCCTTGGCTTGCAGCTGGATGAGCGACTCGGTGGCGGCGATCTGGTCGCGCACCGAGGCCAGGGTCACCGCGGTATTCACGACATTGGTGGTGAGCGTGAGGTAGGTCGCCTCGAGCTGGAAGCGCTGGTACTGGGCCTGGGCCTTGGCCGACTCGACCTGGCGGCGTGTGCCGCCGAATATGTCGGGCGCATAGGACACGCTCAGCGAGGCCGATGCGACCGTGAACACCTGGGGCGCAAAGGTGAAGAAGCCCTGGCGCTCGCGGGTCTCGGACGCCGAGCCGCTTATGCTGGGAAAGAAGGACGCCTGGCTGGCGTAGACCAGCTCATTGGCCTGGCGCAGCGATGCCTGGGCGGCGGCGGCGCTGGGATTGGCCTTGAGCGCCGAGTCGACCAGCGCGTTCAGTTCGGGCGAGCGGAACAGCTGCCACCACTGTCCGGGAACATCCTGGCCGTTGGCAAAATGCTGCGCGCCGCCGCCGACGGTGCCGCTGGCGGACGCGGTAGCCGGCAGAGGGTGCCGGGTGTAGCCGGCGCCCTTGGTCAGGTCAGGCCGGGAGTAGTCCGGTCCGACCGCGCATGCGCTCAGCAGCGCCGCGCAAAGCACGCTGGGGAGCCAGACTCGAGGCAGCCGCAAGGCTGGGGGTGTCATGGTTGCCCTCCTTGGGGCTGGTTTGTGCGCGGCGCGACCTGCCCGGCCAGGCCGGTCATCAGCAGCGCGATGGTGTGGTCTTCGATCTGCCTGCTGCTCAGCACCCGGCCGTTGAAATGCAGCTGGCACCAGATGCTTTCGCTGGCCTGCGGCAGCATGGCCAGCGACACCATCGAAGTGAACAGCAGCTCGGGTTCGATGTCCGGATTGAGTTCCCCACGAGCCTGGGCCTGCGCGATCTTCTCCCGGAAGATGCGGCTCGGCTCGGGGGAGATGCGGCTGAGCACGCGCTCGCGCAGCATGCCGCCCATCTGGATGACTTCCCTGGACCACAGCGACGGCAGCCAGGGGGTCGAGACGGTCATGGCGAACATTCGGCGCATGACGCCGCGCACGAGATCGAGGATAGGGTCGTGTTCGAAGTCGACAGGAGCCCAGACTGCGTCGATCAGGGGCACGATGCGCTCGCTGGCCACCGCGTCGTAGAGTTTCTCGCGGGTATCGAACCAGTAGTGGACCATGGCCGGCGTGACCTTCACGGCCCCGGCGATCTGCGCGATGGTCGTATTGGCCACGCCCCGCTCGGCAAATAGCAAAATGGCCGCGTTCAGCAGTTCCTCCCGGCCCGAGACGTCGCTCTTGCGGGAACGGCGGCCGACATGAGGGAAAGGGCATCGCAGCGTCATGGGGCGAAATATTAACTGATTCGTTAATTAATTTGCAAGACTGCCGTCGGTGACGTTCGGCTGACACGCCGGCCCCGCGAATTCGACGCATTCAGGCCGCTTCGTGTGTAATGGGTCCCCCAATCCAACCGAAGCACATTGAACCAAAGGCCATGCCATGAAAGCCGTCCTGTACGAAACCTTCGGCGCCGCGCCGCGCATTGCAACGGTGCCGGATCCCACCCCGGCCGCCGACGGCGTCGTGATCCGGGTCATGGCCACGGGGGTGTGCCGCAGCGACTGGCACGGCTGGATGGGACACGACCGGGACATCGTACTGCCGCACGTGCCGGGCCATGAGCTGGCGGGTGTGGTCGCGGCGACCGGCCGCGACGTCACCCGCTGGAGAGCCGGCGATCGGGTCACCGTGCCCTTCATCGCCGCCTGCGGCCATTGCCACGAATGCCATAGCGGCAACCAGCAAGTGTGCGAACGCCAGTTCCAGCCGGGCTTCACGCACTGGGGCTCTTTTGCCGAATATGTGGGCATCGAACACGCTGATCTGAACCTGGTGCGCCTGCCCGATACGATGGACTTCGTCACGGCGGCGAGCCTGGGGTGCCGCTTCGTGACGTCGTTCCGGGCCGTGGTGGACCAGGGCAGGGTGTCTGCCGGGCAGTGGGTTGCGGTGCACGGCTGCGGCGGGGTGGGACTGTCGGCCGTCATGATCGCCCGGGCGATCGGCGCGCAGGTGGTCGCCGTGGACATCTCCGAGCAGGCCCTGGAGCTGGCCCGGTCGCTGGGGGCGGCGGCCACGGTCAACGCCGGTCGCGTGGCGAATGTGGTCGAGGCCGTGAAGGAACTGACGCAGGGCGGCGCCCACGTCTCGCTGGACGCGCTGGGACATCCCGCCACGTGCTTCAATTCGATCGGCAACCTGCGCCGGCGCGGCCGGCACGTCCAGGTGGGCCTGATGCTGGCCGATCACGCGGCGCCGGCCGTGCCGATGGCCCAGGTCATCGCGCACGAGCTGGAAATCGTCGGCAGCCACGGCATGCAGGCGCACCGCTACGGCACCATGCTGGACATGATCCAGTCCGGCCAGCTGGCTCCCGGCAGGCTGGTGGGCAAGACCATCAGTCTGGGGCAATCCATCCAGGCTCTGATGGCCATGGACAAATTCCAGGATGTGGGCATGACGGTGATTACCGACTTTTCGGCCTAGTGCCCAGTCCCGGAAGTTCGTGCCCATGAAATCGTGTCTTCGCA
>DAIDKG010000387.1 GCA_027450125.1 Bordetella sp.
ACGCCCATGGGTGCGAAGGATCCGAAATCCACTACGGTCCCGGCCCAATCCAGGACGACCGCCTTCAGCTTTTCCATGCCCGGCTTCGCCTCGCTCTCTTGCACCGGTTTCACGAATACAGCTCGGCGATGACCTGCTCACCCAGGGCGAAGCCGGTCGAGGCGCCCGTGCCGCCCGTCACCATGACGAGCCGGATGTGATCGGCCGGCCTGTCCACCAGCACCGTGCGGTCGCTGGCCGAGACGTAGGAGCCGACCCAGCGCTGGACGACCTTGCGCCGCGGCAGGTCGAAGACCCGGTCGAATTCGTCGAGTATCAGTTCGTCGAAGCGGGTCTGCGCGAACGGCTCCTGGCTGGCGCCGTAGACATGGCTGTCGCCCACGACCAGCGAGCCGTCTGCCGACTGGACGACGATCAGGTGTATGCCTGCTTCGCGGCTCTCGCGATCCTCTTCATCCAGCCTGCGCGCCAGGGCGCGGGCCTCGGGCAAGGCGTCGAAACCTTCGTAGCGCGCCAGGCTCATGTCGGACATCACCGCGGCGCCCAGCCGCGTCCGCGCACCTTCCTGCGCGAGCCGCAGCATCTGCAGCGTGCATATCTTCAGCCCGTACTGCCCGATCCGCTCGGGGAAGAGCGTGGACAGGTCGTCACCGGGGCACACTACGATGGCGTCGGCCTGGATGGCGCCGCGGCTGGTCCGGACGCAATGATCTTCTATTGCATGGACGGCCGTGCTCCATTGGAACGAGACACCGTGCCTTTCGGCCAGCCACGCGGCGATCCTGGGAATCGCCTGGGCTGACTCCACGCGGATTTCATGCGGGCTGTAGAGAACTTCCTGTACGCCGTCCAGGCGTAGCGCGGGCACCATCTGCGCCGCTTCCTCGCGGGTCACCATGCGGCACGCCTGCCCCATGGGCGTGGCGTGGAAGGCATGCAGCACCTGGGCGGCCTCGCTGCGCCGGGCCGGCAGCAGCAGGCCGCGATGAATCACGTCGATGCCGGCCTGCTCGACCACCTGCAGCCAGATGTCGCGGCTGCGCAGGGCGCGCGCCCAGTGTTCGCCGGCCTGCTGGCCCGTTATCGTGACAAAGCCGAAATTGCGAATCGATGCGCCGACGGCCCTGGCGCCGCGGTCCAGCACGGCGACGCGCTTGCCTTTGTTGGCCGCGGCAAGCGCCGTCGACAACCCGACGATTCCCGCTCCGACGACGACGACATCGAACCTGCTGTGCACACTCACCTCCGGCTGGGCGTCCATCGGCATCGATGCCATATATCGATGCGCAATGAATTGCTGGCCGGCACTTTATATGCGTTATATGTAGCTTCAATGACACGCGTCTTTCGGTTCGATGACAGGACCTCTTCACGGGCCGGTCATCTAGGCCCCCCATACTCGAACGGGAAAATTTGAATCGGAGGGACCATGAACGAGGTCATCGACATGCAAGGCCAGGCCATCAGCCTGGATCGGATCAAGGCGCTTTTCGACGGCTACGGCGCGGCATTCTACGGTTCGGAAGACGTCACCCAGACGCAGCACGCGTTGCAGTGCGCCCACCTGGCCGAACAGGCCGGCGAAGACCCCGCGCTTGTCGCCGCCGCCCTGCTGCACGACCTGGGCCATCTGCTGCAGGCATCGAGCCAGACGCAGGACATGAGGCACCAGGAAGTCGCCGCCTCGGCGCTGGCACCGCTGATGGGGCCCGATGTCACCGAGCCCATCCGGCTGCACGTGGCGGCCAAACGCTACCTGTGCGCGGTGGACGCCGCCTATTACGGCACCTTGTCTCAGGCTTCGAAGAACAGCCTGGCTCTGCAGGGCGGAGCCTTCGACGACGCCAGCGCCGAAGTGTTCATCGCGCAGCCGCATGCCGAGGCCGCCGTGCGCCTGCGCCGCTACGACGATCTGGCCAAGGACGTCCAGGCCGTCACGCCGCCGCTATCGCACTACCTGCCCATGGTGGCGAGACTGCTAAAGACTTGAAACAGGCGCGGGCGGCTACGTCCGGCGCGCCCAGGTGGACGCGATCGCTCAATAAGGGTCCAGCCGGGCGCGCGCGATATCCAGCAGGCCTTGCGCGGCGGCCTCGGGCGCCGCGTCGTTGTCCAGCCGGTGCAGCGCGCCCGGCGGCGGTACGCGCAGTTCGCCGTCCGGCGCTGCCTGCGCAAGACGCCGGGATATCTGCTCCGGCGTCTCGCGACCGCGGGCGGACAGGCGCTGCGCCAGCACGTTGCGGTCGACGTGGAGCTGCACGGCCGACATCCCGGGATAGCGGCCCAGCGCCTGCGGCAGGTAGCGCCGCGAACCGTTGACGATCACCACCTGTCCCCGGGCAAGCCGCTCGTCGATGTCGATGCCGATGCCGTAGCGCAGTCCATGGCTGCCCCAATGCATGGCAAAGCGGCCCGCCTGGCGCATCAGCTCGAACTGCGCTTCGGTCACCTCCAGACTGGCTTCATGGGCGCTGCCGGGCCGCGTGATGACCCGCTGCGCGATCACGATGCGGTCCGAGCCGTCCAGCCTCGCGCGCACCAGGTTCAGCAAGGTGTCCTTGCCGCTACCCGAGGCGCCCATCAGATAGACCAGG
>DAIDKG010000388.1 GCA_027450125.1 Bordetella sp.
TGGCGGCGGCCTCGGTCATCTCCATCATGAAGGTCGAGCGGCCGCCTGCCAGGTCGTCGGCCGCGCCGATGCGGGTGAAGATGCGGTCGATGCCGCCCACTCGCGCACGCGCGGCGGGCACGAAGCTGCCGATGCGCGCAAGCAGCACGATCAGCGCCGTCTGGCGCATATAGGTCGATTTGCCGCCCATGTTTGGACCCGTGATGAGCAGCATGCGGCGCATGGCGTCCAGTCGGCAGCCATTGGGCGTGAAGCGTTCTATGGTCTTTTCGACGACGGGATGGCGACCGGCCTCGATCTCTATTTCAGCCTGGTCGCTCAGTTGCGGCGCAGTCCAGTCGTTGCGGCGCGCATGCTCGGCCAGCGCCGCGGCCGCGTCCAGCTCGGCCAGGGCGCCTGCGCAGGCCGACAGTGCCGTCACATGCGGCGCCAGCGCGTCGAGCAGGTTTTCATACAACCATTTTTCGCGGGCAAGCGAGCGGTCCTGTGCCGACAGCACCCGGTCTTCCCAGGTCTTGAGTTCGGGCGTTATGTAGCGCTCGACGTTCTTGAGGGTCTGGCGGCGGCGGTAGTCCTCGGGCACCTTGTCGGTCTGCCCTTTGGACACCTCGATGTAGAAACCGTGTACGCGGTTGAATTCGACGCGCAGATTGGCAATGCCGGTGCGCGCGCGTTCGCGCGCTTCCAGCTGCAGCAGAAAGTCGCCGCCGTCGGTGGCCAGGCCGCGCAGTTCATCCAGTTCGGCGTCAAAGCCCGCGGCGATCACGCCGCCGTCGCGGATGGCTGCGGCGGGCTCGGCGGCGACGGCCTGTTGCAGCAGTCCGGCGATGCCGGCGTCGGGCGACAGGTGCGCGGCAAGCTCGGCCAGCCTCGGGCTGCCCTGCAGATCGGCCAGCAGCGTACGCAGCGCAGGCAGGGCGGACAGCGCATCGCGCAGGCTCGCCAGCTCGCGCGGGCGCACCGAGCGCAGCGCCAGGCGCGCGGCGATGCGCTCCATGTCGGGATAGGCGTCCAGGGCGCGGCGCAGGCCGTCCAGCAGGCTGCTCGACTCGAAAGGCTGGTCAGCGTCGGCGCGCGCCGCCATGAGCGCGCCGACGGCCTGCTGGCGAGCCAGCGCCGGGGCATTGTCGCGCAGCGGGTGGTGCAGCCAGCGGCGCAGCAGGCGGCTGCCCATGGGCGTGCGGCAGGTGTCCAGCAGCGAAAACAGCGTGGGCGCATCCTCGCCCGATAGGGTCTGGGTGAGTTCGAGATTGCGGCGCGTGACCGGGTCCAGCGCCACGTACAGGCCGGGGCGCTCGGCCTGCAGCTGCTGCACATGCGCCAGCGCCTGCGATTGCGTGCGCGCCGCGTAACGCAGCAGCGCGCCGGCGGCGCAGACGCCGGCCGGCATGTCCTCCACGTCGAAGCTTGCCAGCGAATCGATCCTGAAATGCGCCAGCAGGTGCGCGCGGGCGCCGTCGCGCTCGAAATGCCAGTCGGGCACGCGCGAGAGCGCGCCTTCGAAGGAGAAGGGCAGTTCGGCGCCCTCGGCGCAGACCAGCTCGGCCGGGGCGACGCGATGCAGTTCGGACTCGATCTGAGCCGGCGCGCACTCGGTGACGCGGAATTCGCCGCTGGCCAGGTTGAGCCAGGCCAGGCCGGCGCGCGACTCGGCTTTGCCCGGCTTGCCGCCCAGGAACACGGCAGCCAGCGCGCGATCGGCCTTGGCCGGCAGCAGCGCGTCGTCGGTGAGCGTGCCGGGCGTGACGATGCGCACGATCTTGCGCTCCACTGGGCCCTTGGACGCTGCCGGATCGCCGATTTGCTCGCAAATGGCCACGGATTCGCCCATGGCCACCAGGCGCGCCAGGTACTGCTCCATGGCATGGACCGGCACGCCGGCCATGGGAATGGGCGCGCCGTTGGACGAGCCGCGCTTGGTGAGCGTCAGGCCCAGCAGGCGCGCGCCGCGTTCGGCGTCTTCGTAGAACATCTCGTAGAAATCGCCCATGCGGTAGAAAAGCAGCAGGGGCCCGGCCTGCGCTTTCAGGCGAAGGTACTGGGCCATCATGGGCGTGTGGCCGGCGTAGGCCTCAGGCGTGGCCTGTTCGGAGCGCGAATTCATGCGCAGATTGTATCGGGCCGGCAGGACAAAATTTGCGCAACGTTAACAAGGCATTGATTTGCTTGGCAAAAAGCGAATTACCAGGAAGTTGTCCTTAGCGTTGTCCACATGGGGAGTGGATAAATCCCCGCTCCGGCCGGTTACGCAGTGCAGGAATTGCGGCGTACCTCGTCTGTTAGAGTGGCCGCATTTGCCGCGTGACGGATGCGCGGCGCGATACCGGGAGGGAATATGGAATCAGCATGGAGCAGCGCGGTCGCCCTGATGCCGCGCCTTATGGATATGGGACTCAACCTGGTGGTGGCCCTCGCAATACTGGTCATAGGCTGGTGGGTATCGGCCCTGCTGGGCAAATGGGTGCACCATGTGGCCGAGCACTCCGGCCGTATCGAACGCACCGTCATTCCCATGCTCAAGACCACCGTGGTCTGGGCCATACGGGTCTTTACCGTGATCGCGGTGCTGGCGCGCTTCGGCGTGCAGACCGCCAGCCGCATCGCAGTGTTGGGCGCC
>DAIDKG010000389.1 GCA_027450125.1 Bordetella sp.
GAACCGGGCCTCACGCCCACCGAACGCGTGATCGGCTGGAATGCACTGGAAGTGCTCGCGATGAAGTCCGGCAATCCCGATGCGCCCGTCAACGCGATCCCGCCGTCGGCCAAGGCGACCTGCCAGCTGCGCTTTGTCGTCGGCACGGACTGGGAAAACATCCAGAAGCACCTGGAGCGCCACTTCGCGCAGCACGGTTTCGGCGACGTGGCGGTCAAGGCCGAGCGCGGCACGCCCGCCACGCGCCTGGATCTGGACGATCCCTGGGTGCAATGGGCGCTCGATTCGATGCGCGCCACCACCGGCAAGAAACCCGCGCTGCTGCCCAACCTGGGCGGCACCGTGCCGAACGATGTCTTCGCCAAGACACTGGGCCTGCCCACGCTCTGGCTGCCGCACTCCTATCCCGCCTGCAACCAGCATGCGCCCAACGAACACGTGCTCGCGCCGGTCATGCGCGAGGCGCTGGGCATCATGGCCGGCCTGTGGTGGGACCTGGGCGACCAAGGGGCGGCCATCGCCAACCGCCGCCGCAACTGAGGCGGGCAAGGGCATGGGCATGCCCTTGCCGACAGGCCGCCCTGGGGGGATTCACGGCTTCGCGCCCGGGAAGCATTCGGTGAGCGATTCACCCGTGCGTCCGAAATAAATAACCCGTTGACCTGCAAGCGAAACGTAGTAGCCCGCGCAGCCCGCTGCGGCGATCTTGGCGCAAAAGCCCTGATAGGTATAGCCGGGAACCAGCGCCTGGGCCTGGCTCAGCGCCGCCTTGATCGCTTGCGCGTCGAAATGCGGCGCGACGTCAGCCGCCGTCGGCGCCGATTCCAGTTCGATCGAGCCGCCGTCCGGCATGTAGTAAGTCCGCGTCGCGCGGCGCAAGTCGACCGCATAGCCGTCGAAACCCGCATCGACCAACATGCGGACGCTTTGCGGGAACGGAATCGCGCCCGACTCCGAGCCTTCGTGATTTGCGCGGGCGATGTCTTTCCATTGCGTGGTCATGCTCTTGTCCTTTGAGGAAATCGAGGCGGTGGCATCCGCCTCAGTCGATGGGCGGGGATTTGAGGCCGCGCTGCGTGACGATTCCGCGCAGGATGCGCGACAGCGCCAGGCGCTCCCCCGATTTCAGGTGCCCGAAAAATTCGGCATCGTTGGCATCGGCCAGGGCGGCGAGCACCGGCACCAGCCTGCGGCCGGCCGCCGTGAGCGACAGGGACTGGGCGCGCCCGTCGCTGGCGTGCGCGTGCCGCGCCATCAGCGCCTTGGCAACGAGACGGTCGGCCAGTTTGGAGATGGCGCCTCGCGTCATTCCCATGCGTTCGGCCAGCTCGCTGGGCGCGAGCGCCTTTTCGTCCAGCAGCTGGCGCAGCACGACCCATTCGGCAACCGTCACGCCGTGCGCCTGCACCTTTCGCGCGAACGACTGGGAAACGCCGTTGGACACGCAGCGCAGCCAGTAGCCGAGGTGCTCGGTCAATTCGGAGATCGGGGCGGTCGAAGGCATGGTCCGTATTTGGTTGACTAGGAAATCAAAATCTAATCCTGTTTGATTTCCTAGTCAACAAAATTCCGGAAGCCTTGCCTGTGCACGAAACGCGAGGCGGACCTATTCGGAGAGGGATGCTTTGCCGCCCTGCCCGCGCAGCTGATCCATGGCGGCGAGCGCGCGCACCCGCGCCTCCTGGTGATCCACCACCGGCAACGGGTAATCGCGGCCCGGCTGTAGCGACGCGGCGGCCAGTTGCGCAGGCTTGGCGAGCCACGGCGCATGGATGGCCGCGTCGGGCAGGCGCGCGATCTCGGGCACCCAGCGCCGCAGATAGCCGCCCTGCGGGTCGAACTTCTGACTCTGCAGCACCGGATTGAAAATGCGGAAGTACGGCGCCGCATCCGCGCCGCTGCCGGCCACCCACTGCCAGCTCGCGGGGTTGCTGGCCTCGTCCGCATCCACCAGCGTGTCCCAGAACCAGGCTTCCCCCACGCGCCAGTCGACGAGCAGATGCTTGACCAGAAACGACGCCGCCACCATGCGCACCCGGTTGTGCATCCAGCCCGTGTGCCATAGCTCGCGCATGCCCGCATCGACCAGCGGATAACCGGTCCGGCCGCGCTGCCACGCGGCCAGCGCCTGGGGGTCGTCGCGCCAGGGCATGGCGTCGAATTGCCGCCTGAAATTGACCTGGTGCAGCGGGGCGAAGTGATAAAGCAGGTAGTACGAAAACTCGCGCCAGCCGATTTCGTCTAGGAATTTGTCCAGATCGCCACTCGCGATGCCGGCCGCGCCCGGCCCGCCACGGCCTGCGGAGGCCGCCGACAGCGCCGCATACCAGCTCTGCCGCACCGAAAGATTGCCGAAGCGCAAATACGGGGACAGCCGGCTGGTCGCGCGCAGCGCGGGGATGTCGCGCTTGTCCGCGTAGCCGTCCAGCGCGTCTTCCAGAAACGCCTGCAGCTGGCGCAGCCCCGCCTGCTCGCCGCATTGCCAGGTCGCGCGCAGCCCGCCGGCCCAGTCGGGCGAGCGCGGCTGCAGCGCCAGCGACGCCAGATCCGTCATGCTTGCGGTCGCGCCCCGCGGCACGGCAAGAAAGTCGATGCGCTCGGGCGCGGGCCGCGGCGGTGCGGGCGCATACTCGCGGCGCGCAGCGCGCCAGTAGGCACCGAAGACCTGGAACGGCTGCTCCTCGCGCGTCATCACCGTCCAAGGCTCGCGCAGCAGATGCCCGTTGAAAGTCGGCACCGAGATGCCGCGGGCCTTAAGCGCCGACTTGATGGCCGCGTCCGTCTCGCGCTGCGCCGCCGAATAGCGGCGATTCCAGCACACCTGGGCCGCGCCGACGGCCACGGCGAACGCTTCGACCACCTGCCGCTCCGGTCCCTGCAGCAGGACCAGTCCGCCGCCCATCGCAGTCAATGCCGCGTCGAGTTCGCGCAGCGATTCGTGCAGCCACCAGCGCACGGCGGCGCCCGGCGGGCGACTCGTCTGCGGCTGCGGATCGTGAACATACACGCACACCACGGGATGGCCCGAGGCGACGGCGTGTTCGAGGGCGGGATTGTCGGTCAGGCGCTGATCGTCGCGGAACCAGACGACAACGGGCGAGGGCGGACGCGGAATGGATGGCGGCATGAAATGCAGAAGAACACGGCCAGGGCGTGACAGTTTACCTACATGCCCCTGCCGGGAAAGGCCGCCCGCATGGCGGCCAGGCCACCCGCCAGAAAAAGGCCCGGTCCGCGCAAAAGCAAAAACCCCGCTATGCAATAGCGGGGTTTTTGTCGGAGGGCCGAACCGCGATTACACGCGCTTGACCTTCTCCAGCATCTTGAAAACGCCCTTGGGCGACTTCACGAAAAGACGCTTGAACGCCTTGCCGAGGCAACGGCGCTCCAGGGTATTGCGGCGCACGCGCTTACGTTCGGCCATGGCTGACTCCTGAAACTTGGGTTTGGGGGCTTGGAATTACCGGCTTTGCGGCCAACCGCGGGCAAAACAACCGCCAACGGCAAAATGGGTAATCGGCAATTCTAGTCCGAAATGACCCTGGCCCGCAAATCCCCCAGGGCAAGCGGTCTACCCGGCCGCCAGCGCCGCTTTCACCTGCTCCGGCATAGGGGGCCGTCCGCCGCTGTAACAGCCCGGCATGATAGGCGCATGCGCCCATCCCGGGGCATGGCATCGGGCAGTCACGGCCTACGCGGCGCCATCGGCCTCGATCAGGCGGCGGATGGTCTTCTTCGAGAGCTTTCCGGTCGCCGTATGCGGCAGTTCGTCCACGATCACCAGATCGTCCGGCACGCACCACTTCGAGGTCCGGCTCTCGTAATGGGCGCGCATGTCTTCGTGCGTGAAGCTTGCGCCGGGCTTGAGGACCGCCACCAGCACCGGCCGCTCGCCCCAGCGCGCATCGGCGCGGGCCACGATGGCCGCCTCCATGATGGCGGGATGGGCCATGGCGATGTTCTCGAGCTCGATCGAGGAGATCCATTCACCGCCGGACTTCACCATGTCCTTGGTCCGGTCGACGATCTTGACGAATCCGTCAGCATCCATCGTGATGACGTCGTCGGTGTTGAACCAGCCGGGGTGGTCCGTGTGGGCGGGGTGCGGCGGCGCGTTGAAGTAGCCCTGCGCCACCCAGGGCCCGCGCACGAGCATGGCGCCCAGGCTGAGGCCGTCGTGCGGCGCCTCCCGCCCTTCCTGGTCGACGACGCGAAATTCCATGCCGAACACCGGGCGTCCCTGCTTGCTCTGCAGCTCGAGCCGCTCTTGCGGCGGCAGCGCCAGGTGCTTGCCCTTCAAGGTCGCGGCCAGGCCGACCGGGCTCGTCTCCGTCATGCCCCAAGCATGCAGCACGTCGACGCCTCGATCGTGAAAGCGCTTGAACATGGCGGGCGCAGCCGCCGAGCCGCCGATGGCCACGCGCTCAAGCGCCGAGAACGTGCACGCATGGGCATCCATCCAGTCGAGCAGCCCCAGCCACACAGTGGGCACCCCGGCGGTGAACGTGACGCCCTCGCTCTCGAACAAGGCATGCAGGCTGGCGCCGTCCAGATGCGGGCCGGGCAGCACCAGCTTGGCGCCCACCATGGGCACGCTGAACGGCAGGCCCCAGGCATTGACGTGGAACATGGGCACGATGGGGCAGACGACGGTCGCGGCGGAGAGGTCGAACACGTCGGGCAGGGCAATGGACATGGCGTGCAGCACGCTGGAGCGGTGGCTGTAGAGCACGCCCTTGGGCTCGCCCGTGGTGCCGGAGGTGTAGCAAAGACCCGAGGCCGTGTTCTCGTCGAGGACCGGCCAGTCGTAGGTTGCCGGTTCGCCCGCGATCAGCGTTTCATAGCACAGCAAGCCGGGCAGCGCCTCCGATTCGGGCATGTGCGCCTCGTCGGTCATGGCCACCACGGCCTTCAGTTTCTTCAACTCGTCCGCCATCTCCTCCACCAGCGGCAGAAAGCTCAGATCGAAGCACAGCACGCTGTCGCCGGCGTGCTTGATGATGTAGGCGATCTGCTCGCGGAACAGGCGGGGATTGATGGTGTGGCAGACCAGGCCGGAGCCGCCCACGCCGAAATAGAGTTCGAGGTGGCGGTAGCCGTTCCAGGCCAGCGTGCCGACCCGGTCGCCGGCTTTAAGGCCGAGCCGGGACAGGGCATTGGCGAGCTTGCGGCTGCGTGCGGCGAGTTCGGCGTAGGTGTAGCGGTGCAGCCCTCCCTCGACGGTCGCGGACACGATTTCGCCGTCGCCATGGCACGTCTCGGCGTGCCGCAGTATGGACGACAGCAGCAGCGGCACATTCATCATGGTTGCGAGCATTGCTTGTCTCCTTCCCGGCTTTTTTGCCGTTATTCAGATTTTTTAAACCATCCTTTGCGCCCAGGCACGATACCCGACCCGGCCCTCAATCTGGCATCCGTCATAAATCTGGGATACTGTTTATATATACAGATATCCGCCCGCCGACCCGTACCCAAATACGCGTACCCGTTACGATCTTCCCATGAGCTCCGAAATCCGCATCGTTGGCGCCCGCCAGAACAACCTCAAGAACCTGGACCTGACCATCGCCACCGGCGAGCTGGTCGTCGTGACCGGCGTCTCCGGCTCGGGCAAGAGCTCGCTGGCCTTCGACACGCTCTACGCCGAAGGCCAGCGCCGCTATGTCGAGACCTTCTCGCCCTATGCGCGCCAGTTCCTGGACCGCATGGACAAGCCCCAGGTCGAGCGCATCGAGGGCATCCTGCCCGCCATCGCCATCGACCAGACCAATCCGGTGCGCAGTTCGCGCAGCACGGTCGGCACCATGACCGAGCTCAACGACCACCTCAAGCTGCTGTATGCGCGCGGGGCCGTGCTGCATTGCCGCGGCTGCGGCCGGCCGGTGCGGCGCGACACGCCCGACACCATTCGTGCCTCGATTGCGGAAAAGGTGGGCGGCCGGGCGGCGGGCGAGGCCGCCCAAGACCCGCGCCTGGTCGTCACCTTCCCGCTGGGGGTGCCGGCCAACTTCACCGAAGACGAGGTGCGCGGCTTTCTCGACCAGCAGGGCTATACCCGAGTGCATGCCGAGGAAGCGCCGCGCGCCGACGCGGCATCCCACGGCGGCAAGGCCGCGAAGAAATCCGCCGGCAAGACCAAAGGCAAATCCGCCGCCCCCGCCGTCGGCATGCAGCGCATCCTGCACGTGGTGCAGGACCGCTTCCGCTACGCCGGCGCCGAACCCGAACGCGTCATGGAAGCCCTGGACACCGCGCTGCGCATGGGCGCGGGCCATCTTTCCGTCTACGCGCTCGACGACGAAGGCAACAACGCCGCCATCTGGAAATACAGCGACCGCCTGCACTGCGCCGACTGCGACATCGAATACAGCGATCCGCTGCCCAGCAGCTTCTCCTTCAACTCGCCACTGGGCGCCTGCGACGCCTGCCGCGGCTTCGGCCGCGTCATCGGCATCGATCTGGGCCTGGTCATCCCCGACGAGAACAAGACGCTGCTCGAAGGCGCGATCAAGCCCTGGCAGACGCCGTCGTTCAAAGAGTGCCAGGCCGAGCTCGAAAAATACGCACCCAAGGCCGGCATCCCCCTGTCGGTGCCCTGGAAGGCGATGAGCGAGGCGCAGCGATCCTGGGTGCTGAAAGGCACGCCCGACTGGAAGGGCGGCAACCAGGCCTGGAAGACGCAGTGGTACGGCGTGCACCGCTTCTTCGACTGGCTCGAGACCAAGGCCTACAAAATGCACGTGCGCGTGCTGCTGTCCAAGTACCGCAGCTACACGCCCTGCCCTGTGTGCAAGGGCGCGCGGCTCAAACAAGACGCGCTGCTGTGGCGCCTGGGCAGCCAGGCCGACGCGGATGCGGTTCTCCCCGCGGACGATGCCCAGGGCCGCTACCGCCGCTTCATGCCCGCCGGCGCACTATGGACGCGCGAGCAGCTCGACACCATGCCCGGCCTGTCGGTGCACGACATGATGCTGCTGCCCATCGAGCGGGTGAAGCGCTTCTTCGACGACCTGCGTTTCGAAGGCGCGCTCGACGCCGCCTCCGACCTGCTGCTCACCGAGGTGCGCGCGCGGCTGCGCTATCTGCTCGACGTCGGCCTGGGCTACCTGACGCTGGACCGGCC
>DAIDKG010000390.1 GCA_027450125.1 Bordetella sp.
GTCGTTCAGATCCGTGCTCAGGTCGTTGGCGCCCTCGCGGCTGTCGCGCGGCAACGGGTGCATGACGATGGTATCGGGCGAGCAATAGGCATTGATGGTGGCCTTGCTGACCTGAAAATCGGGAGTGTAGGCGCTTTCGGCGTCCTCTCCGATGAACCGCTCCTTTTGCACGCGCGTTGCATAGATCACGTCGGCGCCCGGCAGGCCTTCGGCCAGCGAGGATTTCTGCACAATGACGTTGCCGTTGCGCGCCGCCTGCTCGATGATGTACTCGGGCATTTCCAGGCCGCGAGGCGCCACCAGGGAAAACTTGATGCCCTTGTAAAGCGACAGCAGCTTGATGAGCGAATGCACCGTGCGGCCATACTTGAGATCGCCCACCATGGCGACATGCGCACCGTCGAGCAGCTTGCCCAGGCGCGAGAACTCGGTCAGGATGGTGTAAAGATCGAGCAGCGCCTGGCTGGGATGCTCGCCGGGGCCGTCCCCCGCATTGACGACCGGAATATTGGTCGCCGCCGCGAACTCGGCCACCGAACCCTTCTCGGGGTGGCGCACCACCAGGGCATCGACGTAGCCGCTCATTACGCGGCTGGTGTCGTAGATGGATTCGCCCTTGGCCATGGACGAGAACGTGAAGCCTGTGGTGTCGCACACCGAGCCGCCCAGCCGGCAGAAGGCCGAGCCGAAGCTCACGCGCGTGCGGGTGCTGGCCTCGAAGAACAAGTTGCCCAGGACGGCGCCTTCGAGCACGCGCGAAACCTTACGACGGCGCGCAATGGGCTGCATCATGTCGGCAACGCGGAACAGGTCCTCGGCAGATTCGCGGGTGAATTGGTCGACCGATAACAACTGATGCTTGCCGTTCGAGGCGATGCGATCGCGCAAGGGGCCGGATTTTGCGCTTTGCGTATATTTTTCAAGCAGATCGCTGTTCTGAACGATTTCGCCGACAAAACGCTCGACCACTTCGGGCATGGTCCGGAACTCCTGCGACCCTTCCGGCAGCAGCCAGGTATCGAGTGCGCGGCGCTTGACGCCGATGCGCGCAGCGAACAGATCGCGAGTGAGATTGAGGCGGCGCATGGCGTCGCGCAGGAAGGCTTGCTGGGAAATCGACATGGACGGCCTCGGTGCAGGAGTGAAGATGTCGCGCAGCGATGTGCCGCATGCATGAGGCACATGTTTTATACGCAATGCGTATATTAAATCGTACCGAGTGCGCCGTCTATCGGAATAAAGCCGCTTTGCGCGCATCGGAACGCGCCGATGGCTTGTTTGCGTATACCGCTACAGTGTTGGAAGTCTGCCCGCTGTCGGAGGTATCGATGGCGCAAGCCGACATACAGCCCAGGGCAAAGCCGGCCACGCCGCCGGCGAACGCCAGCGCCGCCAGGGTCATTCCCAGGCGCCCGCCCGGCGCACGCGACTCGCGCTCGCGCCGTGCCCCTCGCAACTGCGTCGCGAACACCAGCAGCTGCGCCAGGCAGCACGCTCCCAGGCCGAGCAGAAAATAGCCCAGCGGCGCGGAAAGATCGGGCGAGTCCGTATCGCCCCCGACGATGCCCAGGGAAAACGAGGCCATCAGCAGCGCCGCCACGCCGTTGAGCGCGGCAACCAGGCGCAGCATGGCCGAGAACTGCCTGCCCGACGCCTGCATCGCCTACTTCAGGGGACGGCAAACCGGCGTGGCGGACTCGATCGACTTGCGCGCCGCGGCCAGTTCCGCGCGATCCCAGATGCCGGTGCCGAGCACCGTGACCGTGACGCGCGAGGTGACGGGTTCGACCGATTCGCCCTTGGCCTCGATCAGCTCGAGTATCTTGGCCTCCTCGCCGACCTTGAAGATGCGAATGCGGCCCAGCGCCGACTGGGTGGGCGGACTCTTTTTTGTGCTGCTGCTGTCCGAAAAGCCCGAGCCTAGGCCGAACATGCCTTCATCGGAAGTCAGGTCGTTGTCGCGCGCAACGGCGTAGGTCTGGCCGTAGGGGTGCGCCCGGGACGTATCGCAGACGCGCACATATTCCAAGGCGCGGCGATACGCCGAATCGGCATCGGTATTCACGACGAAGCTGTCGGAAATGCCCTTGGCCTGCATCAGACCGGTATTGGCACAGCCGGCCAATCCGGCGGCCAGCGCCAGCGCGGCACACCCTTTGGCGAGACCGCGCATTGCTGAGAAATTTTGCATCATGAGTTCCTGATTGCCCTGCGCGGAATTATGCCCTAACGCCGTCGGCCGCCGATACCTGCCAGAGCGATGCATGCGGCAATTCACGCAAATGCCTGGCCATCCATTCCACGAAAACACGCGTGCGCGACGGCAGCAGGCGCGCATGCGGATACACGATGCTCACCGGCCGCGCCGGCCCTTCGTATTCTGAAAGAAGCCGCGCGAGGCGGCCGTCATGCAGCGCGGCGGCCACCTGATACGAAAGAAACCGCCCATAGCCCAGTCCGTCGATGCAAGCTTCGATAGCCGCCAGGCCATGGTTGACCTCCAGGTTGCCATCGACCGGCACCGCAAATTCCCGTCCGTTATCCCAGAATCGCCAATGGGCTGCCGCGCCGCCTTGCAGGCGTATGCAGTTGCGCCCGACCAGATCGCGCGGATGCAGTACAGGCCCCTGCTCTGCCAGGCAGGCCGCGCTGGCCACCACGACGTCGCGAATGGCGCCGATGCTGCGCGCGACCAGCGTCGAATCATCGAGCGGCGAAATGCGGATACCGACGTCGATGCCCTCCTCCCAAAGGTTCACCACCCGATCGTTCAAGAGCAGCCGGCACCTCACGTCAGGGTAGGCACGCAAAAAGCGCCGCACGGCAGGTGCGACATGCAACTGGCCGAACAGCACGGGGGCGGTGACGACCAGCGTGCCGCTCGGCGCTTCATGGCGCGCGGCAAGCCGCGCTTCGGCCTCGTGCAATTGGCCCAGGATCTGGCGGCAGGTCTCCAGATAGCTGTGGCCCTCCTCGGTAAGAGCGAGGTGGCGCGTCGTGCGATTGAGCAGGCGCACGCCCAGCGCCGCCTCGAGCGCCGCCAGCGTACGGACGACCGCAGGCAAGGACGAATCGAGCGCGCGGGCGGCGGCGCTCAGACTGCCGTGATCGACGATCGCCACGAACGCCTGCATGGCGCGAAGCTTGTTCATGCGCCGCATTACTCCATAAATCGGATTAGTGAAATCATATTAATACTATTTATCCAATCACAGACCTTATGGAAAATGGCCTGCATCACTGTTTCGGCCTCGATGCCGTCCCAGCCCTGCCAAGGAAAGATTCCATGCCTGTCGCCGACCGGACGAGACGTCCGCATCCACTTGCGCTGCCCTGTCCGTGTCCGTCTGTTCTCCCCTTCATCCTCGAATGCGCGCCAGGCGGCTGCCCGCTGGCGGCCTGCCTTGTTCCGGACGTTGCAGGCGCGCGATATCGGCTGGAATGCAAGGCAGGTTCGATCGATGGCTAGCTTGACGCCATTGCATGGCCCGAGCCTGGCAGGCTCCGTCCAGGCTGGCACGGTGCCAGCCGAACAGGCGGCCTCCCGCTTTCATGCCGGCGAGATCGCGGTCCAGGGCCGGGCAGGCTCGCGCGAGGCGGTTGCCGAAGCCGGACTGCGTGCGATTCGCGAGTACATGCCGGAGCAGCACCGACGGTTTTTTCCGCAATTGCCCTTCCTGGCCGTTGGCGCGCTCGATCGCCAGGGGCAGCCGTGGGCGACGCTTTTGTCCGGCATGCCGGGGTTCGCCCATGCGCCCGACCCGTGCCTGCTGCGCGTCGACGCCCTGCCGCCGCGGACCGACCCCCTGCATGATGTTCTGGTGCCCGGCGCACCGATAGGAATACTCGGCATCGAGCTGTCGACCCGGCGGCGCAATCGCGTCAACGGCGCGGTCTCCGAGGCCGATGCAAGCGGGTTCACGCTGCGCGTCGCACAGAGTTTCGGCAATTGCCCGCAATATATTCGCCGCCGCACGGCTGCCGCGCCACGCGATGCGGCGCAACCTTGGGCACAGGCTCCGGCGGGGCATCTCGATGAACAGGCAAAGCGCCAGATCGCCGCGGCGGACACGTTTTTCATCGCCAGTCATTTCGGCGGCCGCGAAGGGAGCCAAGCGAACGCCGGAACCGATGTGTCGCATCGCGGAGGCAAACCCGGGTTCGTGCGGGTGGACGACGCGCGCACGCTCACCTGGCCGGACTTTCGAGGCAACGCCTACTTCAACACGCTCGGCAACCTGTACATGAATCCGCGTGCGGGACTGCTGTTCGTCGATTTCGAAAATGGCGATTTCCTGCACCTGGCGGGCAGCGCGCAGATCGTCTGGGACGACGAAACCCGCAGCGGATTTGCCGGAGCGCAGCGTCTGGTGCGCTTCTCCATTGGCCAGGTGCGGCGAGTGCGCCATGCGCTGGCCATGACGTGGCAGGAAGGCGAGGCGTCGCCTTCGCTCCTGCATACCGGCTCCTGGGAAATCTGATCGCGCCTTGCGCAGCCGGGCTCGCCCTGCCCGGCGATCCGCCGCCCGCTCAGTCCGCCGGGCTGCGCCGAGCGCCGGCGCGCGCCGAGGCCATCAGCGCGCTCTCGCGGGTGCAAACGCCGACAAGGCGCGCCAGCCGGCGGCTGGTGCAGACGTAGGCGTGACCGATGCGACTGTCGAAATACAGCGAGTCGCCGGCCGATAGTGCAATGCGGTTGCCGTTCTCGAAATAGACCTCGATCGCGCCGCTGATCACATAGACGAACTCTTCTCCATCGTGGCGGGCGTAGTCCTGCGGGCCGGAGACGCTGCGTGCATGGACGGTGCTCAGCGTGGGGATCATCTGCTTGCCTGCGGCCTGCGTGGCCAGGAAGCGATAGGAGAACGCCAGGCCGCGGTAGGTCATGCCCTCGTCCTTGCGGGTGACGACAGGTCCCTGCAGCTGGCCGACTTCGCCGCCCTTATCCGAGAACATCGCCGCCATGTCCGAGCCCATGCCCAGCACGCGGGCCAGCGCGGAAAAATTCTCATAGCCCAGCGCAAGCTGGCCGCGCTCGGCACGCGAGATCGTGGTGCTCGACACGCCCGAGCGCTGCGCCACTTCGGACAAGGTCCAGCCGAACTGCTTGCGGGCGGTACGCAGACGCCGGCCCAGGGTTTCCCAGTCGAGAGTGTGCGATTTGGATTTGGACACAGTACGCGCGAGGCCTCCGGTTTGCCGTCGGGAATGATGCCGTTCCCGGCGGTGATTATGCCAGGGCTGGACACCTTGTTTTTCAAAAAAATTGCGTTAAAGCAATCGCACAAATGCTTTTTCACATGAAATTAAGGGAAAACACTGAATTCATGGGAGTAATCCCATGGCTAATATTTGCGTTAACGCAAATTTGCGCATACGCAATTTCACCCGATCGAAACGTTATGAATGAACAGATAGATTTTCTCGTCGTCGGGGCCGGCATCGCGGCGGCGTCCGTCGGCTACTGGCTGGCGCCTCATGGCCGCGTGGTGCTGCTCGAGCGCGAAGCCCACCCGGGTTATCACGCAACCGGGCGCTCTGCCGCGCTCTTCATGGAGGGCTACGGCCCTGCGCAGGTACGCGCCCTCACCCTGGCCAGCCGCGCCTTCCTCGAGGCGCCGCCCGCCGGCTTCAGCGACACGCCCCTGCTATCGCCCCGCGGCGCGCTGGTCGTCGCCACGCCCGAGCAGAAAGCCTTGCTGGAACGGGAATGGGAAACGCTGCGCACGGTTTCCAAGACCATGCGCCTGCTGGACGCGGCTCAGGCCTGCGCCCTGGCGCCCTGCCTGCGCCCGGAACAGGTCGGCGGCGGCATCTACGAGCCCGACGCGTCCGATATGGACGTGCATGCCATTCATCAAGGCTATCTGCGCGGCCTGCGCAAGGCCGGCGGCGAGGTTGCCTGCAACATGGAAGTCACCGCGCTCGAGCGCCGCGACGGCTTGTGGCATGCCACGGCCGGGGGCCGCACCTGGATCGCGCCCGTGCTCGTCAACGCAGCCGGCGCCTGGGGCGACGCCGTGGCCGGCCTGGCCGGCGTCGCGCCCATAGGCCTGACGCCCTGCCGACGCTCGGCCTTCACCTTCACGCCACCCGACGGGGCCGACATCCGCCATTGGCCCATGGTCATCGGCATCGAAGAGGACTGGTACATCAAGCCCGACGCCGGCATGCTGCTGGGATCCCCGGCCAACGCCGATCCGGTCGAGCCGCACGACGTGGTGCCAGAGGAACTGGACATCGCCATTGCCATCGACCGCATCCAGACCATGACCACGCTCTCCATCCGCCGGCCGGCGCGCACCTGGGCCGGTCTGCGCTCCTTCGTGGCCGACGGCGGCCTGGTCGGCGGCTATGCGGCCAACGCCCCGGGATTTTTCTGGCTGGTCGCGCAAGGCGGCTACGGCATCCAGACCTCGGCGGCTATGGGCGAAGCCTGTTCGGCGCTGATACGCGGCTTGCCTCTGCCCGAACGCATCGCTGCCCATGGCCTGACCGCCCAGGCGTTGGGACCCGGACGCCCCAGCCTCGCCCAGGGTTGAGTTCGCCCCGGGAACTGCCCTTGCCATGCAGGCATGGCGAGGGCCGGTTCCGGGCGCCCCAAAGC
>DAIDKG010000391.1 GCA_027450125.1 Bordetella sp.
ACTGACATGGCGCGGGCCACGCTCGGGCATGTGGCTGAACAATCAATTTGAACGTATACGTTTACGTACAGGTTTGATGTTAGCGCCACCACGGTGCGCGGTCAAGGCGCCGCGGGCGGGCAATGCCGGGAAAGGCCTGAAACGACAGGGGCCGCGACGCCGCGGCCCATTCTTCTGCCCTCGGGCCTGATCAGTAGCCCGAGGAGGATCGCGCCTTGTCGGCGGCGTCCGGGACGCCCTTGAAAGTCTGCGCCAGTTGCGTCGCCGCGCGCACCAGCACCGAGGAATCCACCCCGACGGCCACGAAAAGCGCGCCCGCCGCGAGATATTCCCGCGACAGCGCCTCGTCGGAGCAGAGAATTCCCGGTGCCTTGCCGGCCTCGCGCACGCGCCGGATGCCGTCCAGGATGGCCTTGTGCACCTCGGGGTGCGTGGTCTGGCCCAGATAGCCCATCGACGCCGAGAGGTCGGCGGGACCGAAGAAGACGCCGTCCACGCCCGGCACCGCCGCGATCTGATCCAGGTTTTCCAGGCCGGCGCAGGTCTCGACCTGCACCAGCAGGCACATTTCCTCGTCGGCCTTGTGCACGTAGTCCTTGATCCGGTTCCAGCGCGAGGAGCGCGCCAGCGCGCTGCCCACGCCGCGTATGCCGTGGGGCGGATAGCGCGTGGCCGCGACCATTTCCCTGGCCTGCTCGGCGGTCTCGACCACGGGAACCAGCAATGTCTGCGCCCCGATTTCCAGGATCTGCTTGATCAGGTGCACATCGCCTATCACCGGCCGCACGATGGGATGCACCGGATAGGCCGCCAGGGCCTGCAGTTGCCGCAGGATGCTGCGCACGTCGTTGGGCGCGTGCTCGCCGTCGATGAGCAGCCAGTCAAAGCCCGCGCCGGCCAGCGCTTCGGCGACGTACGAGTCGGACAGCCCGACCCAAAGGCCGATCTGCGCCTGGCCCGCCTTGAGCGCGGCCTTGAAGGTATTGCGTGGCATTTCCATGATGGCGTCCTCAGATAAAACGGAATTTCAGGGTGCCGAGCGGGCCGTAGTCGGCTTCGAAGCGATCTCCCGGCCGTGCGGCGACGGGGCGGGTGAAGGAACCGGCTAGCACGATCTGGCCGGCCTGCAGCGACTCGTCCCAAGGTGCGAGCTTGTTGGCCAGCCAGGCGATGCCCACGGCCGGATGGCCCTGCACGCCCGCGGCCAGGCCGGTTTCCTCGACCGCGCCATTTTGCCGCAGAATGGCACCGCACCAGGGCAGATCCGCCTCGCAGGGGGCGATGCGTCGGCCGCCGACCACAACGCCCGCGTTGGCGGCGTTGTCGCTGATGGTGTCGTACACCTTGCGCATGGCCCTGGTGTGGCGGTCGAACTGCTCGATGCGCGCGTCGATGATCTCGACGGCCGGCGTGACGTATTCGGTGGCGGCCAGCACTTGCTCGACAGACACGTCCGGACCTTGCAACGGCTCCCTGAGCACGAAGGCCAGCTCCACCTCGACCCGAGGCGCGATGAAGCGGGCTGCCGGGATGTCCAGCTCCTGGCCGGCTTCGCAGGTGAACAGCATGCTGTCCAGCAGGGTGCCGTAGTCCGGCTCGTCGATCTGGCTGCTGATCTGCATGGCGCGCGAGGTCAGGCCTATCTTGTGGCCGATGACGCGGCGCCCTTCGGCGCGCTGCATGGCCACCCAGGCGCGGCTGATGCGATAGCCGTCCTCAATAGTCATGCCGGGATGGCGGCGCGAGAAATGCTCGACCTGGACGCGTGTCTTCTCCGATTCGTAAAGCTCTCGGGCCAGAGTCTGGATCAGCGCATCGTCGAACACTAGCGGGCTCCTTGGCGGAAAAGGTCGTGCAGGTTGCCGAACTTGGCGTCGTAGACCTCGGGCCCCACATCGATCTGGAAAGTCAGCCCGACACGCCGCGCCTGCTTGAGCGGGCCGAGCAGTTCGCGTGCCGCCGCGGACACGGCCTCGCCCACGCGCTGCTGCGTGGCCTCGCTGCGGCCGCGCGCCATGCGCAGGTTCAGGTACATGAAACCGTAGTCGCCCGATTCGCCGGCTGCGCGGCCGGCCTGGCCGCCGTCGGACACCGCGAAGTGCGGCGCGGGATAAGCCAGAACGCGCGTGCCGCCGATGGGGAACACCGGCTTGCCTTGGTCGTCCTGGACCGAGTTCATGGCATCGGCCAGGCCGCGGCACATGGCCGTCATGTCCAGATCGCGGTCCAGGTTGGCGGAATAGAGAATCACCAGATGCGGCATCGTTGCCTCACAGGCGGGATACGGCCTGGAATCCCTCGGCGCTGCTGGCCTGCGCCTTCGGGATGGCATGGCCATCTTGGGGAGTGATCGGAAAGACCGCATTGATCTGCCCGGTGGCCGACGCGCCAAAGTACGGCGTCACCACTTCCGCCTTGCCGTCGTAGGCCGACCAGCCCAGGGCGCCGAGCAGCATGGCAGTGTCGTGCATGAAGCCTTCGCCATGGCCCTTGACCGCATACTCGGGCAACATGGCGCAGAAATCGGTCCACTCTCCAGCCTGCCACATGCGCACCACGTCCTGATCCAGCCGCTCCAGAAAGGGGCTCCATATCCGATCGGCAAATTGGGGCGCAAGCCCGTTCTGCGCGAAGCGGTGCGACAGCGACCCGCTGGCCAGGAAGGCCACATTGCCGTCGTAATGGTCCTCCACTGCGCGCCGCATGGCCCAGCCCAGGCGAGCGCTGTCGTTCAGATAGTGGCTCGTGCACAGCGCGGACACGCAGATGGCCTTGAAATGCAGGTCCTCGTTCATATAGCGCATGGGCACCAGCGTGCCGTACTCGGGGGCCAGCGTGGTGGCGTCATGGGCCAGCGTCTCCACGCCCCAGTCGTTGCACGATTGCGCCAGCAGCCGGCCCAGCGCCGGGTTGCCCGGAATCTCGTAAGGCATATTGCTGATGAAGTGCGGCAGCTCGTTGCTGGTGTACACGCCCTTGAAATGCGCTGCGCAATTGAGGTGATAGCTGGCATTGACCAGCCAATGCGTGTCGAACACCACGATGGTGTCCACATCCAGCGCGCGGCAGCGCCGGCCGATCTCCTTGAGTCCGTCGATGGCGGCCTGCCGGCTACCCTTGCGCGGGCCGTCCAGCTCGCTCAGGTACAGCGACGGCACGTGCGTGATCTTGGCGGCCAGCGCGAGCTTGCCCATGGTCAGGCTCCCCAGTGCGGAATGTGATGGCTGCCCAGCGAAACGGCCACATTCTTGGGCTCGCAGAAGACTTCGTAGCTCCAGGTTCCGCCCTCGCGGCCCGTGCCGGATGCCTTGGTGCCGCCGAAGGGCTGGCGCAGGTCGCGCACGTTCTGGCTGTTGACGAAGCACATGCCCGCCTCGATGCTCGCGGCCACGCGGTGGGCGCGGCCGATGTTCTCGGTCCACACATAGCTGGAAAGGCCGTACTGGATGTCGTTGGCCAGCGCGACGGCGTGGGCCTCGTCCTTGAACGGGATCAGGCAGGCAACCGGCCCGAAGATCTCGTCCTGCGCGATCTTCATGCGGTTGTCCACGTCG
>DAIDKG010000392.1 GCA_027450125.1 Bordetella sp.
AGCTGGTGCAGGAGGTGCATGTGCCCGAGACGATCTCGGTCGCTGACCTGGCGCACAAGATGAGCGTCAAGGCCAGCGAAGTGATCAAGCAGCTGATGAAGCTGGGCCAGATGGTCACCATCAACCAGGTCCTGGACCAGGAAACGGCCATGATCATCGTGCAGGAGATGGGCCACACCGCCGTCGCCGCCAAGCTCGATGATCCGGAGACCTTCCTGGAGCAGGAGGGCGAACCGACCCACGCCGCGGAACTCGAGCCGCGCGCGCCGGTGGTCACCGTCATGGGCCACGTCGACCACGGCAAGACCTCGCTGCTGGACTACATCCGCCGCGCCAAGGTCGCCGCCGGCGAGGCAGGCGGCATCACCCAGCACATCGGCGCCTATCACGTGACCACGCCGCGCGGCATGATCACCTTCCTCGACACCCCGGGTCACGAGGCCTTCACGGCCATGCGTGCGCGCGGTGCGAAGGCCACCGACATCGTCATCCTGGTGGTGGCGGCGGACGACGGCGTGATGCCGCAGACCCGCGAGGCCATCGCCCACGCCAAGGCGGCCGGAGTGCCGATCGTGGTGGCGATGAACAAGATCGACAAGCCAGATGCGAACCCCGACCGGGTCAAGCAGGAACTGGTCGCCGAGCAGGTCGTGCCCGAGGAGTACGGCGGCGATTCGCCGTTCGTGCCGGTGTCGGCGAAGACCGGCCAGGGCGTGGACGATCTGCTGGAGAACGTGCTGCTGCAGGCCGAGGTGCTCGAGCTCAAGGCCGCGGTGGATGCGCCGGCCAAGGGCCTGGTGATCGAGGCCCAGCTCGACAAGGGCCGCGGCCCGGTGGCCACGGTGCTGGTGCTGTCCGGCACCCTCAAGCGCGGCGACGTCGTGCTGGCGGGCTCGAGCTTCGGCCGCGTGCGGGCGATGCTCGACGAGAACGGGCGCCCGGTGCAGAGCGCGGGCCCGGCCATTCCGGTCGAGATCCAGGGTCTCAGCGAGGTGCCCAGCGCCGGCGAGGAGATCATGGTGCTGGGCGACGAGCGCAAGGCGCGCGAGATCGCGCTGTTCCGCCAGGGCAAGTTCCGCGACGTCAAGCTGGCCCGCCAGCAGGCCGCCAAGCTCGAATCCATGTTCGACAATCTGGGCGAGGGCACGCAGACCCTGCCGCTCATCGTCAAGACCGACGTGCAGGGTTCGCAGGAAGCGCTAGTAGCTTCGCTTACCAAGCTTTCCACCCCCGAGGTGCGGGTGCAGGTGGTGCATGCCGCGGTGGGCGGCGTTTCCGAGTCCGACGTCAACCTGGCGATCGCCTCGAACGCGGTGGTCATCGGCTTCAACGTCCGCGCCGACCAGAGCGCCAAGAAGCTGGCCGAGAACAACGGCATCGATCTGCGCTACTACAACATCATCTACGACGCCGTGGACGATGTGAAGGCGGCCATGTCCGGCATGCTGGCTCCCGAGAAGAGGGAAGAGATCATCGGTCTGGTCGAGATCCGCGAGATCTTCTCGGTGTCCAAGATCGGCAATATCGCTGGTTGCATGGTGCTCGATGGCCTCATCAAACGCGATGCTCAAGTGCGTCTGCTGCGCAACAACGTCGTTTCCTGGACTGGCCAGCTCGATTCGCTGCGCCGCTTCAAAGACGACGTCAAGGAAGTCAGGTCCGGCTTCGATTGCGGCCTGACCCTGCGCAACAACAACGACATCCAGGTGGGCGACCAGCTGGAAGTGTTCGAGATCAAGGAGATCGCGCGCACGCTGTAATCCGGCGTACGCTGTCTTTCCATGAGCCGTCACAAGTCCAAATCCATCCCCGGCCGCAATCTGCGGCTGGCCGACCAGATCCAGAAGGATCTGGCCGAGATCGTCCAGCGCGAGGTCGATGTCTCGCGCTCGGGCCTGATCACCATTTCGGGCGTGGAGCTGTCGGCCGACTATGCGCACGCCAAGGTCTATTTCACAGTGTTGGGCGCCGAACCCGACGCGACCGCCGCGCTGCTCAACGAAAAGGCCGGCTGGCTGCATTCCCTGCTGTACAAGCTGCTGCACATCCATACGGTGCCCACGCTGCGCTTCTATCACGATCCGCAGACCGAGCGCGCCATCGAGATGTCGTCGCTGATAGACCGCGCCACCCGCTCCGATTCCGGTGCGGCCTCCGGCGTCCCTGACGAGCCCGAAGACCAGTCCTGAGGGCTGTCGTCGGCGACTTTTTCCGGATTGCGACGATGGCCAGAAGACGCGGGCAACCGCTCGATGGAGTGCTATTGCTGGACAAACCCGTGGGCTTGTCCAGCAATCACGCCCTTCAACGCGCCAAGCGCACGCTGGATGCGGCCAAGGCCGGCCACACCGGCACGCTGGATCCGTTCGCCACGGGCCTGCTGGTGTGCTGCATGGGGCGCGCGACCAAGATTTCCGGCGCCATGCTCGGGGCCGACAAGACTTACCTCGCCACGTTGCAGTTCGGCGAAGAGACGGACAGCGGAGACCTGACGGGCGTCGTCACTGCGCGCGCGCAGGCGGGCTTTGGCGGCGTGGCGGAACAGGCCTTGCGCGATGTGCTGTCACGTTTTACGGGTGAAATAGAACAGATTCCGCCCATGTATTCCGCGCTCAAGCGCGACGGCAAGCCGCTTTACGAGTACGCGCGCAAGGGCATAGAGCTCGAACGCGAGCCGCGGCGGATCACGATTTACCGCAACGCGTTGTTGTCCTGCACGGGCTTGCAGGCGGTGATCGAAGTGGATTGCAGCAAGGGGACCTATATCCGGACGCTGGCCCAGGACATAGGCCGCGAGCTGGGTTGCTATGCCCACCTGACCGCGCTGCGGCGCACGCGCGTCGGCCCGTTCACGCTGGACCGCGCCGCCACGCTGGATGCTTTGCAGGCCGCCGACGACCCCAAGTCGTCGCTGGTGGCCTTGAATGAATTGCCGGCGGGGCTTTTGCCGCCGGGCCGCTCCCAGGGGGAAAACGACCCCTTGGGGGGCAGCGAACTTAAAGTGGGCGTGGGAGTGTGTCCTGCGCCTGCCAAAACAAACTCTTGAAGGATTGATTATGTCCCGCGCCCTGCGCAACATCGCCATCATCGCCCACGTCGACCACGGCAAGACCACGCTGGTCGATCAACTGCTGCGCCAGTCCGGCACCTTCCGCGAGAACCAAGCGGTGGCCGAACGCGTCATGGATTCCAACGACCTGGAAAAAGAGCGCGGCATCACCATCCTGGCCAAGAACTGCGCCGTCGAATACGGCGACACCCACATCAACATCGTCGACACCCCGGGACACGCGGACTTCGGCGGTGAGGTCGAGCGCGTGCTGTCCATGGTCGACGGCGTGCTGCTCCTGGTCGACGCGGTCGAAGGCCCCATGCCCCAGACCATCTTCGTCACGCGCAAGGCGCTGGCCCTGGGCCTCAAGCCCATCGTCGTGGTCAACAAGATCGACCGTCCGGGCGCCCGTCCGGACTTCGTCATCAACGCCACTTTCGAACTGTTCGACAAGCTGGGCGCCACCGAAGAGCAGCTGGACTTCCCCGTGGTCTACGCTTCGGGCCTGTCGGGCTACGCCGGCCTGACCGACGACGTGCGCGAAGGCGATATGCGCCCGCTGTTCGAAACCGTGCTCAAGCATGTGCCGCAGCGCAACGACGACGTGAACGGCCCGCTGCAGATGCAGATCATCTCGCTGGACTACAACAGCTACGTCGGCAAGATCGGCGTGGGCCGCATCAACCGCGGCCGCATGAAGCCCGGCCTGGACGTGGCCTTTCGCGACGGTCCGGACGGCGCGATTAAGCGCGGCCGCATCAACCAGGTGCTGATGTTCAAGGGCCTGGAACGCGAGCAGGTGCAGGAAGCCGAGGCCGGCGACATCGTGCTGATCAACGGTATCGAGGACCTCAACATCGGCACTACCGTCACGGCCGTGGACACGCCCGAAGCCTTTCCGCTGCTCAAGGTCGACGAGCCGACCCTGACCATGAACTTCATGGTCAATACCTCGCCGCTGGCCGGCCGCGAAGGCAAATTCGTGACCAGCCGCCAGCTGCGCGACCGCCTGGACCGCGAGCTCAAGTCCAACGTGGCTCTGCGCGTGCGCGAGACGGGCGACGATACGGTGTTCGAAGTGGCGGGCCGCGGCGAGCTGCACCTGACCATCCTGCTGGAAAACATGCGCCGCGAGGGCTACGAGATGGCTGTCTCGCGCCCGCGCGTGGTGTTCAAGGAGATCGATGGCGTCAAGTGCGAGCCCTTCGAGGCCTTGACGGTGGACGTCGAGGACGAGCACCAGGGCGGTGTGATGGAAGAGCTGGGCCGCCGCAAGGGCGACCTGCAGGACATGCAGCCCGACGGCCGCGGCCGTACCCGCCTTGAATACATC
>DAIDKG010000393.1 GCA_027450125.1 Bordetella sp.
AATGTGTATTTCTTGAGGAAATTAACATCACTTGACATTAGTTAATCCCATGGATGCTTCAATCCAGCATTCGCCAAAAGTTCCAAGACGCCGCTGATGCCGGTTTGAGCCATATGCCGATTGGCAAACGAGCTGCGCGCGGCGTCAGGCTTGAATTTCGGCGCGCTTCAACCGGCTCACTGCAAACCCGGCGCATGGCTCAAATCGGCGTCGGCACCGACACCGTCCCTTCCGCCCCCTTCACCACCAACGCCATGTCAAGACTCCATGTAGAACGCCACCGCACCCAGCATATCGGCTGGCTGCGCGCTGCGGTGCTCGGCGCCAACGACGGCATCGTGTCGACCGCCAGCCTGATCGTTGGCGTGGCCGCTTCGAGCACAACGCATGGCGGGGTGATCGTCGCTGGCGTGGCCGGGCTGGTGGCTGGCGCGATGTCGATGGCGGCAGGGGAATTCGTTTCGGTCAGTTCGCAGGCCGACACCGAACAGGCCGACATCACGCGCGAACGCCAGGAACTCGCCAGCGACGGCGCGCGCGAGCATGCCGAACTGGCACAGATCTACGTCGCGCGCGGCCTCGACCCCGATCTTGCGAACCAAGTGGCCGAACAACTCATGGCGAAGGATGCCCTGGGCGCGCACACGCGCGACGAACTCGGCATTTCCGAAGTGGCCAGCGCCAAACCCTTGCAGGCGGCGTTCACCTCAGCGCTGTCATTCACCGTTGGAGCGGCACTGCCGCTGATCACGGCAGTTGTCGCGCCGGGAATCAATCTGCCGTGGATCGTGAGCGTGACATCGCTCGTCTTCCTCGCCGTCCTCGGCGGGCTTGCCGCCTACACGGGCGGCGCTGGCATCGCGCGCGGCGTCCTGCGCGTGACGTCCTGGGGAGCATTGGCGATGGCCATCACCGCCGGCGTGGGCATGGCGTTCGGTGCAACGAGCTGATCTTTCTGCCATTGGGTATGTTGACCCCTCTGCCGACGTGGAATATTTGATTCACGTCAAAAGAGCGCGATACATAGGCGCCTATCGTGTCCCCATCGCATGGCAACATCACGGGGCACAAGATGAACACCTCCGAGAACCTAACCGCTGGGACAGCAGACCGGCGCGGTTTTCTTCGCAGAGCTCTGGGCACGACAGCCGCCACGGTGGCAACTGCGGCCACAGTTGCCATGGATTGGCCAGCAACTGTCGCCGCGCAAGAGATCAGGCAGCCGGGTGACGATGCCTTCGGCGACCGGCCCGCATCGCTCACGCCTGCCGGTACGGATTTCGAATTGTGGCATGACCGTTCGGTCTATGCATACACCGCCAAAGACGGCAACCTTGCCAGGGAAGGGTTCGAGGGCAAGCGCTGGGGCATGCTGATCGACCTGCGCAAATGCGTCGGCTGCCAGGCTTGCACGGCCGCCTGCAAATTCGAGAACAACATCCCCACCGGTGTGTTCCGCACCTGGGTGCCGGATGTTGAACTGGGTACCTATCCCGACACCAAGCGTGCCTTCCTGCCCCGCCTGTGCAATCACTGTGAGCGCCCGTCGTGCATCGAGGTCTGTCCGGCAGGGGCCACCTGGCAGCGCAAGGACGGCATCGTCGAGATCGACTATGACCTGTGCTGGGGCTGCGGCGCCTGCGTCAACGCCTGCCCTTATGACGCCCGCTTCATCAACCCCATCACCAAGACCGCCGACAAGTGCACGTTCTGCTCCCAGCGTGTTGATCAGGGTCTGCTGCCGGCCTGCGTGGAAACCTGCGTGGGTGGCGCGCGCCAGTTCGGCGATCTCAAGGATCCAAACGATCCGATGACCAAACAGATCCTGAGCGACGTCATCCAGCAGCTCAAGCCCGACACCGGCAACGAGCCACGCGTGTTCTACATCGGCCTGACCACCGAGTTGCAGAACAACCCGCCCGGCGTCCCAACGCTGTGGTCAAAAGAGCAGCAGGACATGGATCGCAATGATCACGATTGGGACATCTCCACCCGCAGGGAGGCCGATCATGTCTAACCCTCTCACCACGCCGCAATTCGTCCCGCCTTTGCGGCATCTCAATGAGCTGTACAACGTCGTTCACGACCGGCCTTTTTCCATCCTGTTCGCCAACTACTCCTGGGCCCTGGGTGTAGCCGGCGGATTGGCGTTGATCTGGGCGATCAACGCCTGGCGCAGGCGCAGCGATACGGTCGAGCACCGATTCACCATGCCGCTGATCGTCGCTTTGATCCTGGCCGGCTTCGTCAACGTGCTGGCTGAAGTGAAGCAGCCGGGGCGGCTCATTTTTGGCTACTTCCTTGGCTGGTCGAACTGGGATACGGCCATCATCAAATACGGCATCATCCTGCTGCCGGTTTTTCTGGTGGCGGCTTGGTGGCTGAGTTTCCAGTGCATCCCGCGCGCGCGGCTCGGCGCCGAGGTCGAGAAGCTTTCAGGCGTCTGGCGCAGGCTGGCCGACATCTTCAGTCTGTGGAGCCGGCATTACAGCGTGTTCGAATCGAAGTGGCTCAAGCCGGTGCTGATTGCCATGGTCTTTCTCGGCTTGTTCGCGCCGTTGTATTCCGCAGTGTTTCTCATGAACGAGCATGGCGTACCGGTGTGGAACTCACCCGTGGCGGCCATCCTGTTCCTCGCCAGCGCACTTGCGGTGGCGGCGTTGGCCGAGATGGCGGTGATCCCGGCACTGGCCTGGGCCGTGACGGCCGCGCGCCCCACGGCACAAACCGGCCATCGCCAAACGGCGGCCGTGGCGCTGGGGGTGTGCCTGGTGACCTGGTATGGCTGGATGTGGTGGCTCGGGCGCTTCGGCACCGTCGAGGAACTGCGCGCGGCCAATTTGTTCATGGGCCCTTACGCCGCGCCAATCACCTTGAACCTGACCATCATCGGTCTGCTCGTTCCGCTTGCCTTGCTGCTTCTGCCCACCGGGCGCAGTTATTGGGCGCAGTTGCTGGCCTTCCTCGGCGCGACCTGGGGCTCGTATGCCATGCGCATCGGCATTGTCATCGGCGGCGAGGCCATCAACAGGAGCGGGGCCGGGTATTACACCTTCCATTTGAATTTCGCAGAGCTTTGGTACACCGGGGTCAGCGTGCTGCTGCTGCTGGGGGTCCTGGCCGCACTGCTGGCAGCCATGCCGCGTGACGCGCAATCGGCTCCATTCCTCACACCCAAAAAGGTTTGACATCATGGACATCTCACGTCGCGGACTTCTCACCCTTGGCGCCGTCGCCGGCCTGGGTGCAGGCACGCTCGGGTTTTCCAAACGCCTGATCGATCTGGTGCCGCTGACCCACCGCGGCCGCAAGGCCCTGCACCCGATCTATGGAAATTCCAACACGCCCGAATGGCTGCATGATGCGGCCAGCGGAAAGCTCGTGCCCAATCCGCAATGGACCCTGCACCACACGGTCGATCTGCAATGCCACAGCGAGTGTGGACTGCGGGTGAAAATCGACCGCATGACCGGGCGCATCCAGCGCATCATCGGCAATCCCTACCACCCCAACACCCTGAGCGAATACACCGCGGTCAACACGCCGCTGATGGATACCGCGCGCTTGCCCGGTACCGTGTGCGCGCGCGGCAACACCGGCATCCAGTCAACTTACGACCCCTATCGCGTCCTGGTGCCGCTCAAACGGGGTGGCCCTCGCGGCAGCGGGCAATGGAAGCCGATTCTTTGGGACACCCTGATCACCGAAGTCACCGAAGGAGGCAAGATTTTTGCCGATACCCATGACCAGGCGAGCCAAGACCTGGACGTCCTCGGTTTTCGTGGCCTGTACGGCAAGCGCAACGAGCCGATGGATCCCAACGCTCCGGAACTCGGCCAGCGTACCAATGGCTTTGTGCTGCAAGGCGGCCGCCTGGTGGGCACGCGCATGACGTTCGCCCAGCGATTCGGCAGCACCTTCGGCAGCGTGAACGTGTTTGATCACGTCAACGAGTGCGAACTCAGCCACCATATCGCCCACCAGCATGTTTTTTCGGGCATCAACATGACCCAGCCCGACGTGCGCGAGGCCAAGTTCAT
>DAIDKG010000394.1 GCA_027450125.1 Bordetella sp.
ACCTTGAGCAGGTAGTCGGGTGTTTGCGAGAACATAGCCGGATCGACGCCGATTTCTCGCTCGACATGTTCGGCGGCGAGTATGGGGCTGCCAGCAGCCACGCGTCCGACCAGCGGTAGCAGAAGCCGGGAGAGGGCTTCGGCCGACTCGGCGAGCAGGGCGCCCATGGCGCCTGGCGCCGCGTCCTGGCGGGCCAGGGACTCGGCGCCGTGAGTTTCGCCAGCGAGCAGGCGTATGCCTCGCGAAGCGCCGGCGGTGAGTTCGATGGCGCCCTTGCGCGCCAGGGCCTTGAGATGGTCCTCCGCGGCGTTGGGAGATCGGAATCCCAGTGCCTGGGCGATTTCGGCGCGGGTAGGCGGAAATCCGGTACGCGCCACGGCGGCACGGATCAGATCGAGGATTTCCTGCTGGCGCGCTGTGAGCTTGGTGGCCATGAATTACCCTGGCTGTATGGATATACAGCTATTCTGAATGGCACAGCACGAAAAATCAAGTACCGCCGGTGGCTCAGCCTGCGCAAGGCCAGGCGGCGCAAGCACTGCTGCATGCGTCTACTATTCTGGCCTGGATGGTTTGCACATTCTTTTTTCATCAACACGAGAGGCCACAATGTCTGGAGCAGCAGCCAGCGGCGGGATCCTGCGCGGGGAACACCCGCTCGACGACGTCGTCTGGAACGCATTGATCAGCAAGCAGCGCCGTTTCGCCCTCGGCGACGGGCGAGCGTTGCGGTTTCCCGCCGCCGTCGCGCCTTTTGCCGCCATGGCCGATGGCGGTCCGGCCTCGTTCGACGCGCTACGCGGCCTGATCCAGGCGCACGGGTCCGCGGCGCTGGTCACGCCGCTCGACCTTGCAGTGCCCGGCGGCTTTTCCGTGGCCCGTCACGAGCGGATGCTGCAAATGGTCTGGCAGGGCGACACCGCCGCGCCCGTCGCGCATGAATTTGTTCGGCTCGACGCGGACGATGTGCCGGAAATGCTCGCGCTGATCGCATTGGCCCAGCCTGGCCCCTTCGGCCGGCGCACCGTCGAACTCGGCGATTACATCGGTGTGCGCAGGCAGGGCAGGCTGGCTGCGATGTCGGGAGAGCGCATGAGCCTGGACGGCTATACGGAGATCAGTGCAGTATGCGTGGACCCGGCCTTCCGGGGCCAGGGCTATGCGGGCGACCTGATGAAGCAGCTGATCGGCTCGATACGTGCCCGGGACGAGACGCCGTTCCTGCATGTGCTGGCTTCTAATCATGGCGCCATTGCACTTTATCGCCGCCTGGGCTTCATCGAGCGGCGCTCGATGGTGCTGACGGTGCTCGAATGAAAAAAGCCGGCGCGGAATCGATCCGCGCCGGCTTTGCATGACAGGTGCAGCTGCCGTCAGCCTCTGAGCACGGCTGCGATGGCCTTGGCCACCGCGTCGATGTTGCCGCTGTTGAGCGCGGCCACGCAGATGCGGCCGCTGGACACGGCGTAGATGCCGTGCTGTTCGCGCAGCGTGTCGACCTGCGCCGCGGTCAGGCCCGTGTACGAGAACATGCCGCGCTGCCTGACGATGAAGCCGAAGTCCTGCGAGGCGCCCGCAGCCTTCACTTTCTCGGCCAACTGCTGGCGCATCTGGCGGATGCGGTCGCGCATGCCGGCAAGTTCATCTTCCCACATGGCAAAGAGCTCGGGCGTATTGAGCACGCTGGATACGATGGTGCCGCCATGGGTGGGCGGGTTGGAATAGTTGGTGCGTATGACGCGCTTGAGCTGGCTCAGCACGCGGCCGGCCTCGTCCTTGTCGCCGGCGACCAGGGTCAGCGCGCCCACCCGTTCGCCGTACAGAGAGAACGATTTGGAAAACGAGGAGCTGATCAGCATGGTGATGTCTTGCGCGGCGAAGATGCGCACCGCTTCGGCATCTTCGTACAGGCCGGCCCCGAACCCCTGGTAGGCGATGTCCAGGAAGGGCACCAGGTCGCGCGCCTTGACCACCTCGGCCACCTGCTTCCATTGGGTTGCGTCCAGGTCCACGCCGGTAGGGTTGTGGCAGCAGGCGTGCAGCACGACGATGGTCTTGGCCGGAGCGGCCTGCAGCGCGGCCAGCATGCCGGCGAAGTTCAGGCCGCGGGTGGCGGCATCGTAGTAAGGGTAGGTTTCGACGGTAAAGCCGGCGCGCTCGAACAGCGCGCGATGATTTTCCCAGCTGGGATCGCTGATCAATACCTTGGAGCCGGGCAGGATCTGCTTGAGGAAATCGGCGCCGATCTTGAGCGCGCCGGTGCCGCCCAGGGCCTGGGCGGTTAGCACGCGGCCGGCGGCGATCAGCGTCGAGTCGGCGCCCAGCAGCAGCGTCTGCGCTCCCTTGTTGTAGCCGGCAATGCCTTCGATGGGCAGGTAGCCGCGTGCGGCGGCAGCCTCGATGCGGGCCACTTCGGCCTTGCGCACCGCGGCCAGCAGGGGAATGCGGCCCTGGTCATCGTAATACACGCCCGCGCCCAGCTTCACCTTGCCGGTACGGGTGTCAGCGTTGAATTGTTCGTTCAGACCGAGGATGGGGTCGCGGGGGGCTTGTTCGACGGATGCGAAGAGGGTGCTCATGGGCGTGTCTGGCGTCAAGGGTCGAGCCGGGTGGACTCGCCACCAAGGCCTGTGGATAATGAGGGATTTCCCTCAATTTAGAGTCTAGCATGCCAGCCGACTCCGTCGCCCCGGTATCCGAATCTTTAAGCGGGCCTTCTCCCGAAGGCCGCTATGTGGATTATC
>DAIDKG010000395.1 GCA_027450125.1 Bordetella sp.
ATAGGCCGTGGAAAAAGCCAGTGCGATGTCGCCGCTGCCATGGCCGAAATTCGATCCCGTGCGCGCCAGCCCTGCGCCGGCGCGCAGCGACAGGCGGCGCAGTTGTCGCGCGTCAAGCGGCGCGTCGGTGGCGATCAGCAGGATGACCGACCCCTTGTCGACCTGCTCCGCCGGACGCCCGCGCCCGCCGGCCGCGCCACGGTCCAGCCTCTCCGAAAGCAGGCGACCGAAGGGCCGGCCGGCCACGGTCAAGGCCGACAGCTTGCCGAAGTTCGACAGCGCCAGGGCACCCACCCGATAATCGCGTCCGGACACCGCGGCCACGCGCGAGGCCGAGCCGATGCCGCCTTTGAGTCCGAAGCTGGACATGCCCCGCCCTGCCCCGACCGCGCCCTGGGCGAAATCCGGGCCGGCCGCGTCGTAGGCGCGCAAGTAATGCGCCTCGGCCACCGGCAGGGACTGCATGTCGTTGAGATAGCCGTCATTGCACTCGAACACCAGCGGATTGACGGTGCCCTGTTCGCGGCCTACACCGGGATTGGCCTGAATGGCCTGCAGCACCTGAGCGTTGAAGACGGCCCCCACCCCAAAGGTGCCGGTAAGCGCGATGGGCGTCTCGATCACGCCCAGTTCCTGGACCTGCATGAGGCCGACGCTCTTGCCGAAGCCGTTGAACACCGTCAGGCCGGCGGGCACTTTGTCGCGATACGGATCGCCGCCGTGAGGCCGGATCACCGTCACGCCGGTCTGCACCGAATCGTGGTCGAGCGTGCAATGCCCGACCGTCACCCCGACCACGTCGCAAATCGAATCGCGCGGCCCCGAAGGCAGGGCGCCGATGCGCGGCACGCTGTCTTCCTTCATGGATTGCATCGTAAAACCCTTGTTCAGCGGCGATCGATCTTGGGGTCGAGTGCATCGCGCAGCGCATCGCCCAGCAGATTGAAAGCCAGCACCGTCAGGAAAATGGCCAGGCTGGGGAAAAGCGCCTCGTGCGGGGCGTTGACCATGTCGGCCCGCGCGTCGTTGAGCATGGCCCCCCACTCCGGCGTGGGCGGCTGCGCGCCCATGCCCAGAAAGGACAGGCTGGCCGCCGTGATGATGGAGGTCCCCACGCGCATGGTGAAGTAGACCACGATGGACGAGATCGTGCCGGGTAGGATGTGCCGCACGATGATGGTCCAGTCCGAAGCGCCGATGCTCCGGGCCGATTCGATGTAGGTCAGGTTCTTGAGCACCAGGGTATTGCCGCGCACCAGGCGGGCAAAGGCCGGCACGCTGAACACCGACACGGCCACCACCACATTGGTCATGCTGCTGCCAAGGATGGCCACCACGCCCAGGGCCAGCAGAATGCCCGGGAAGGCGAACAGCACGTCGGAGATGCGCATGGTGATGCGATCCCACCAGCCTTCGTAGTAGCCGGCCATCAGGCCCAGGGCGGTGCCGACGACACCGCCCAGGAACACCGAGAAAAAGCCTGTGGCCAGCGAGATGCGGGTGCCTGCCAGCACGCGGCTGAAGATGTCGCGCCCCAGGGAATCGACGCCGAACCAGTGCGCCATCGACGGGCCGCTGTTGAGCATGTCGTAGTCGAAATAGTTCTCGGGATCGAAGGGCGTGATCCAGGGCGAAAGGATGGCGACAACGATCAGGAAGATCACGAAGGCCAGGGCGATCATACCCAGCTTCTGCTTCTTGAACTTGCGCCAGAACTCGCTCCAGGGCGTACGCACGGAAGTGCCGGCGGCAGGAGCAGCGACGGCGGCGGAAACTTGCGTCATGCCGGGCTCACTTGTAGCGGATGGTGGGATTGATGAAGCCGTAGAGCACGTCCACCACCAGATTGATCAGGATGAATTCCAGGGAGAACATCAGCACCAGTGCCTGGATGACCGGGTAGTCGCGCACGTTGACCGCGTCGACCAGCAGCCGGCCCACGCCCGGCCAGTTGAATACGGCCTCGACCACGATGGAGCCGCCCAGCAGGAAGCCGAACTGCAGCCCCATCATGGTGACCACCGGGATCAGCGCATTGCGCAGGCAGTGCTTGATGATGACGATCCATTCGCGCAGCCCCTTGGCGCGGGCCGTGCGCACGAAGTCCTCGCCGATGACATCGACGAAGGAGGCACGGGTGAAGCGGGCCATCACCGCGGCCACGCCGGCGCCCAGGGTGATGGAGGGAAGTATGTAGTTGCGCCAGGTGTCGGCGCCCACGGTGGGCAGCCAGCCCAGGTCCACGGAAAATACCTGCATCAGCACCATGCCCAGCGCGAAAGCCGGGAATGAAATGCCCGAGACGGCCAGGGTCATGCCCAGCTGGTCAGGCCATCGGTTGCGGAACACGGCCGACACGATGCCGATGATCATGCCGAACAGCACCGACCAGACCATGCTGGTCAGCGTCAGCCAGAAAGTCGGCATGAAGCGGTCGCCGATTTCCTTGATGACGGGCCGCCGGGTACGAATGGATGTGCCCAGATCGCCGTGCAGCAGGCGCACGAAATAATTGGCAAATTGCACCGGCAGGGGCTTGTCCAGACCCAGCTCTTCGCGCACCAACTGGACCGTGTGTTCGTCGGCGTCCTGCCCTGCGGCCAGGCGGGCGGGGTCGCCCGGCAGCATGTGCACGAACAGGAACACCAGCACCGCCACGATCAGCAAGGTCGGGATCAGTCCCAGCAGGCGTTTCAAAAAATAACTCAGCATCTTGCTATCCAGGGCATGGGCGCGCGGGCCTGAACGAGTCCGGCTCGCGCGCATCGCGACCGGCTCGATCCGGCCCCGCGGCGCGCCGGCGCACAAGCGCCGGCGCGGGCACTTCAGTCGTCTTACTTGATGGCGATATCGGAGATGTCGATATTGCCGGCAGGCATCACGTATACGCCGGACAGGCGCTTGCGGGTGCCGAAGATGAGCTTGTCCGTGGTCAGCGTCGCCCACGGCGCGTCGTTCCAGACCTGTTCCTGGGCATTCTTGTACAGCTCGGTCTTCTGCTTTTCGTCCACCGACTTGAGCGCGTCGGCAATGTCTTTCTCGACCACCGGGTTGGTGTAATACGCGGTGTTGTACAGCACCGGAGGGAAGGCCTCCTTGGTCAGCAGCGGACGCAGGGCCCAGTCGGCCTCGCCGGTGGACGCCGACCAGCCCGAATAGAACATGCGCACGGGTGCGGCGGCCGGGTCCCTCTGGTTCTGGATCAGGTCGGTACGTTCGGCCGGCTCAAGGCCGCGCACCTGCACCTTGATGCCGACCTGGGCCAGCTGCTGCTGCAGGAACTGCAGCACCTTCAGCGTGGTGGTGTCGTTATAGGCGCCCCACAGCGTGGTCTGAAAGCCGTTGGGATAACCGGCTTCTTTCAGCAGTTCCTTGGCCTTCTTGGGATCGTAGGGCCAGGGCTGCATCTTGTAGGCATAGGCCACGCCCTGCGGCACGATACCTTCGGCCGGAAAGGCGTAGCCGCTGAAAGCGACCTTGGCCAATGCCTGGCGGTTGATGGCATAGGCGACGGCCTGGCGCACCTTCACGTTGTCGAACGGCTTGTGCTGGACGTTCATGCTGATGTAGCGCTCGATGATCGAATTGCGCGTGATGACATCCAGCTTTTTCGATTTGGACAGCATCGCTGCCTGCTCGTAAGGCAGCGGATACGCGAAGTCGGTCTCGCCCGTCTGCAACATGGCGGCGCGCGTGCTGTTCTCCGGCACGGGCTTCCAGGTCACCGAGTCGATCTTGGGATAGCCCTTGTGCCAGTAGCCCGCGAACTTGACGCCCTTGATGTCGTCGGCGTGCTTCCACTCCACGAACGTGAAGGGGCCGGTGCCCACCGGATGCAGGGCGATGTCCTTGCCCCACTTCTTGAGCGCGGCCGGCGAGATCATTGCTGCCGAGGGGTGGGCCAGGGAGTTGATGAAGGGCGCGAACGGCTCCTTGAGCGTGAAGCGCACGGTGTATGGATCGACCGCCTCGACCTTGGCTATGCGGTTGAACTGGGCGTAGCGCGTCAGGTGGTTGTTCTGGTCGAGCACGCGGTCGATGTTGGCTTTGACCGCGTCGGCGTTGAAATCGGTCCCGTCCTGGAACTTCACGCCATGGCGCAGCTTGAAGGTGTAGACCAGGCCGTCGGGCGAGACGGTGTAGCTTTCGGCCAGCACGGGCACGATTTTCAGGTCCTTGTCGAACTTGAACAGACCTTCATAGAAGGTCTTGGTGACCGCCATGCTCAGCGTGCTGTTGGTGTTGTAGGGATCCAGGCTGTCCGGCTCGGAGTTGATGGCCAGGATGGCGTCCTTGGAAGCCCAGGCGCTGCCGGCAGCGGTGAGCGAGGCGAACGCCAGCAGGCACGTGGCCAGGGCCTTGCGCTTGGAGAGCAGATCAAAGCGGGTTTTCATGAAGACTCCTCGGTACTTTCACGTGAAAAGGAACAGCAAAAAATCAGTACGGGCCGGCGACCCGATGCCGCGCCACGAAATGGCCGGGTGCCACCTGCACCAGCGGCTCGACCACCGGCTCGTCGCCCACGGCCCGGATCGGGCTGGGGATTTCGTCGGACAGAAGCTGGCGCTTGAGGTGGCGGCGCGCCGGGTCGGCAATGGGTACCGCGGACATCAGCTTCCTGGTGTAGGGATGCTGCGGGTTCTCGAAAATGGCGCGGCGCGGGCCGATCTCGACGATCTGGCCCAGGTACATCACGGCCACGCGGTGGCTGATACGCTCGACCACGGCCATGTCGTGCGAGATGAAGAGAAACGCCACCCCCAGCTCGCGCTGCAGGTCCAGCATGAGATTGACGATCTGCGCCTGGACGGACACGTCCAGCGCCGAGACGGACTCGTCAG
>DAIDKG010000396.1 GCA_027450125.1 Bordetella sp.
CGGCCGGCCGCAAGAAAGGCCTGATCGTGGTGGCGATCCTGGCTGCCATCGTCGGCTGGCTCTACGGCAATTCGAGCAGCGTGCAAATGGCCACGCTGCTGGGCTTCACACTCTTTAGCCTGACCTACCTGATGGTGGCGCTGGGCATCGCCACCTATATTCCCGAGCTCTTCGCCACGGAAAACCGCATGCGCGCAAACGGCATCGCCAGCTGCGCCGGCCGCATCACCGGCATTCTCGCGCCGCAGCTGGTGGTGGTGCTGTTTGCCGCGGGCGGCGTCAGGCAGGTGCTCATGGTGATCGCCGCGGTGCTGATCGTCATGGCCGCGGTACTCGCCGTCTTCGGCGTCGAGACCAACCGCCGCCCGCTCGAGGAGATCGCTTCCGAGCCCGATGGCGCCTGAGGCATCGGGCCCGGCGAGAGCGCGCTACATATCCTGCAATACCCAGACCCAGTGAGAACCGCATCATGAACACCACCCAACGCAGTGCCCACGACAAGCGCCTCGCGCTCAAATCACGCCTGGCCCGGCCGGACATCGTCGTCGCGCCGGGAATATTCGAATTGATCTCGGCAAAGATGGCCGACGCGATGGACTTCGAGTGCCTTTACATGACTGGATTCGGCACCGTGGCCTCGTATCTGGGCCTGCCCGACGCGGGGCTGGCCACCTACACCGACATGCACAACCGTGTGGCCGCATTTTGCGCCGCGACGCACACCCCGCTGATCTGCGATGGCGACACCGGCTACGGTGGACTGCTGAACGTGGCCCATACAGTACGCGGCTACGAATCCGCGGGCGCCGCAGGCATCCAGCTCGAAGACCAGGAGTTTCCCAAGAAGTGCGGCCATACGCCGGGGCGCCGCGTCATCGCCTGCGAGGACATGGTGAGCAAGATCAAGGTCGCCGCCGCGACCCGGCAGGACCGGAACTTCCAGATCATCGCGCGCACGGATGCCCGCACTTCGCTCGGGCTGGACGAGGCGCTGCGCCGCGCCGATGCCTACGCGCGGGCAGGCGCCGACGTGCTTTTCATCGAATCGCCGGAGAGCGTCGAAGAGCTGGAGAAGATCGGCGGCGCCTTCGACCTGCCGCTGCTGGTCAATATCGTCGAAGGCGGCCGCACGCCGCAGCTGCCGCCGGCCGAGCTGCAAAAGCTGGGCTTCTCCCTGGCGATCTACCCTGCTTCGGGCTTTCTTGCCATGGCGCAGGCGCTGCGGCAGGTCTACGGCCAGATCCACGCTCTCAAGGGCACCCGCGACAGCGAGGGCAGCCTCTATTCGTTCGCCGACATGTGCGAACTGATGGGGTTTCCCGAAGTCTGGGCCTTTGACCGGGCGCATGCACAGTGACGTGAGACGCCGGCGTGATTTCCCCGGCGCCCGCAGGCCGCGAGGCGCCGGCGATGCGCTTTGCATCCGGCATCAACGGGCAGGCTCATCCTGAAACGGCAGGCGCAGCCGCGGCCGAGTCAGCGGCCAGCGCCGTGGCGGGCGCCGCCTGCAGCAACGCCTCCAATCGCTCGATGCGGTGCCGATGGGGCGTGGTGATGGCGTAGAAATGCTCATGCAGCTGCGGGCACTGCCCGACGATGCAAAGCAGCCCGTTGCGCAATTCATCCTGAACCACCACTTCGGGCAACATGGCGAGCCAGCCGCTGTCGCGGGCAATCAGCCGCAGCATGGCCATATCGTCCACTTCGGCGCGCACCTGGGGCTTGACCTGCGCCGTGATGCACAACGCATCGAACTGGGAACGCACGGCATGATGCCGCCCCGGCAGCGCGATTTGCAGCCCGTCCAGATCCTGCGGCACACGCAGATGCTTGCCGCGCCAAAGCCGCGACGGGCCGATCAGCGACAGCGGCTGCCCGCCGAGAAACCGGCTGTGCAGCGGCCGCTGCGGATCGGCGGTGACCGGCTCGTTGGCCAGCACCAGATCCAGCTGGTGCTCGGCCAGCCGTCCCAGCAGATGCTCCAGCGGGCCGGACTCCAGCGTCAATACCACCGAGGCATCGCTCAAGAGGGGGCGGAAGAGATTTTCCTGGTAGTTGCGCGACATGGTGGACACGCTTCCGATGCGCAGGCGCATCACGCCCTCGCCATGGCCCTGCAGCCGCCCCAGCAGCTCCTGCCCCAGGCCGAAGATGTTTTCGGCATAGGCCTGCACCAGGTGGCCTGTTTGCGTCAGCACCAGCCGCCGTCCCTCGCGGATGAACAATGCGTCGCCCAGGCGTTCCTCCAGTTGCCGGATTTGCGCGGACAGCGATGACTGCGACGTGTGCAGTTCCTTGGCTGCGCGCGTCAGATGCCCGAGCCTGGCAACGCGCCAGAAATACAGCAGGTGATGGAAATTGAGTTGCTCCAGATTCATTGTTCTATTTTATAGATGATTTTGTTCTTATCAATATATTTTACAGAATCAATAATGCACTGCACCATGGCGTCCATCGATTCTTTTCGGACCAGCCATGACCACCACGCCCGCATTGATTCCGCTGCTCCCCGCCGTGTTGATGGGAATGGGAGCCCTGCTCTCGAGCCGATTTTCTGCAATAACCCGCCCCTGGCGCGTCTTCATGCCGCTATCCGCGCTTGCTTTTGCCGCCAGCCTTTACAGCGCCTGGCCGCACGCGCGGCTGCCGGCAGACCTGTCATGGCTGGCATTGACGCCCCTGGGCGGCCTGCTGGCCGCGCTGGTGCAATTGCTGGGAACGGTCATCGGCGCGTTTTCCGCACGCTATCTCGAAGGAGAAGACGGCCAGAAGCGCTACGCCGCGGCCCTGGCGGGCATGCTGGCCTCGGTGCATCTGTTGCTGCTGGCAAACCACTGGCTGGTGCTGATCGCGGCCTGGTCCGTGATCGGAGCTGCCTTGCAGCACTTGCTGTGCTTCTACGGCGACCGCCCGTTCGCGCGCCTGGCGGCGCACAAGAAGCGGCTGGCCGATCGCCTGGCCGACGCGCTGTTGCTGGCCGCGGCGATCCTGGCATGGCATGCGACGGGCAGCGGATCGCTCAGCGATTTGGCCCGCCACATCGCCGCGCACGGGGCCGGCCCCGCACTGCAGTGCAGCGCCGTCTGCCTCGCGCTGGCGGTCATCCTGCGCACGGCCCTGCTGCCGGTGCACGGCTGGCTGATCCAGGTCATGGAAGCGCCCACGCCCGTTTCCGCACTGCTGCACGCCGGCGTCGTCAATCTGGGCGGGTTCGTGCTGATCCGCTTCGCCGCCCTGCTGGACCACGCGCCGGCCGCGCGCTGGCTGCTGGCGGCAATGGGCCTGATCACGGCGGTGCTGGCCGGGCTGGTCATGCTCACCCGCATCACCATCAAGGTGCGGCTGGCCTGGTCTACCGTCGCGCAAATGGGTTTCATGGTGCTGGAATGCGGGCTGGGGCTGTACACCTTTGCCGCGCTGCACCTGCTGGGGCATTCGCTCTACAAGGCGCACCACTTTCTCTCGGCCTCCAGTGCGGTGCGCCAGACCCGCCTGCAGATGCTGCAAGACCCGGCGCCCGTTCACCCCGCCAGCCTGCTGCTGGCACCGATGGCCGCCGCCGCGGTGCTGGGCACGCTGCGCGGCGCAGGCGTCGGCGCCGACTGGCCCTGGTGGTGGACCGTCTCGCTGGCGCTGGCCTGGGCGCCGCTTCTGTGGCTGCCGCGGCAAGGCACGGCGGGTGCGGCCCTGCGCCGCGCCGCCGCCGGGCTGATCCTGATCTCGGGCCTGGGAGGCGCCGCCTCGCTGACGCACCTGCTGCCCCTCGGTCTGCACGACGCGCCCCAGGCCGCATCCGGCTGGCTGGCGCTGTCCGGCCTGGCGGCGCTGTACGGATGCCTGGCCTTGCTGCAGTGGCGCGCGCGGGCCTTGGCAACATGGCGCGGCTGGAGCTATGCCGGCTTCTATATCGACGAGTACTACACGCGCCTGACCCTGCTGCTGTGGCCCACCCCCTGGACGGCCGCGGCCAAACCCGCAGCTCCCAGCCCTGCAACCTGGAATGCCGGCGCCAGCGCGGCAAACGTCTACTGATCCCGGGAGCACGACACCTATGAACGCCATCGACTTCGCCCCGCAAGCAAGCGACGCCTCGCACCTGCAGGGCGCGGCTGCCGCGAACGCACATGCCAGTGTGCAGGCCGCCTGCGAACAGGCCTGCCAGGCCATCGCTCCCGCCTGGCCGCTGGATCGCTCCATCGCCGTCAATCCGCACTGGGCCCGCATCGGCATGCCGGTGCGGCGGGTGGCCGCGCGCATGGCGGTGTTCAGCCGCATCCAGGTGTTTGCCCCGCGCGCTCTGCTGCGCCAGGCCTGGCAGGAGGGCAGAATTGACGCGACCGACCTGGCCCATGCCCTGTCGATGCTGCCCGCGGGAGACGCCACGGCGTGGAACGTGGAACGCCTGGTCGCAGTCCTGGACACGGCCTTGCGCACGCCCCAGCTGCCATTGCTCATCGACATCCTGGACAACGACGCCCGGCGCAATACGCGGCTGTCCTGGCGGCAGGCCATCACGCACCAGATCAGCCAGACCTGCGCCGCCTATTTCGACACGCAGCAGGCCGAATGGCAGCCCGAGCGCAGCCAGGGCCTTTATGCGTTCTGGCGCGACACGCTCAGCCACGATCATGGCATCGGCACGCTGATGGGGCTGCCCGAGCTGGGCAAGGCGCTGGGCGCGCTGCCGCCGACCCGGGAGGCTGCCGAGCGCTGGGCGCTGGAGCGGCTGCAGCTTGCCCCTTCCCTGTGGGCGGACTACCTGGAGGCTGTGCTGCTCACCCTCAACGGCTGGGCCTCCTGGTGTTCGTACCTGAACTGGCAGGCGCAGCAGGACGGGCGCGTCGATCCGCATTTGCGCGACCTGCTCGCCATTCGCCTGGCCTGGGGCGCCATTTTGCTGGACGGCAAGGATGATGCCGACACGCGCCAGGCTTTCGGCGCCTTGCAGCGCGCCTGGCGCCAGGCCCCTGCCCTGCTGGCGCAATGCGAGCAGGAGCTGCTGGCCGACGAGATCTGGCAATCGGCCCTGGAAATCGGCTATCAGCGGCAATTGTCCGAACGGCTAGCCGCGGCCCGTCCGTCGCCGGGTACCGGGCAGAAGATCGAAGCGCAGGCCGTTTTCTGCATCGACGTGCGCAGCGAGCCCTTGCGCCGTGCACTGGAAACCGCCTGGCCGGCCGCGCAGACCATCGGCTTCGCCGGCTTCTTCGGCTTGCCGATAGCCTATACGCCCTTGGGAACCGCGCTGCGGCGCCCCCAGTTGCCGGGCCTGCTA
>DAIDKG010000397.1 GCA_027450125.1 Bordetella sp.
TGAACGTCTCGGTACCCACCCGCACCGACATCCCGTCCAGGATGGCCAGCGTCAGCGGCAGCACGATGCGCGTGGTCGTGCCCTGCCCCGCGCGGCTGGAAAGCTGGACATGACCACCCATGTCCTGGATATTGCGCCGCACCACGTCCATGCCCACACCGCGCCCGGACACATCGGTGATCTTCTCGGCCGTGGAAAATCCCGGCGCGAAAATCAATTGCCAGACTTCCTCGTCAGGCATGTTCTCGCTGACCGCAATGCCCTGCTCCATCGCCTTTTTCAGAATACGCTCGCGGTTCAGGCCCGCCCCATCGTCGGTCACCTGGATGACGATATTGCCGCCGTGGTGCTGGGCCGACAAGGTGAGCTTGCCCACCGGATCCTTGTCCGCGGCAATGCGCTTCTCGGGCGTCTCGATCCCGTGATCCAGGCTGTTGCGCACCAGATGCGTGAGCGGATCGATGATGCGCTCGATCAGGCTCTTGTCCAGCTCCGTGGCGCGCCCGTGCGTCTCCAGCTCGATCTGCTTGCCCATCTTGCCGGCCAGATCGCGCACCACGCGCGGGAAACGGCTGAATACGTAATCCATCGGCATCATGCGGATGGACATGACCGACTCCTGCAGATCCCGGGCGTTGCGCTCGAGCTGCTCCAGGCCGTTGAGCAGGCGATCGTGCACCACAGGGTCCAGCGTCGAGGCCGTTTGCGTCAGCATGGCCTGGGTAATGACCAGTTCGCCCACCAAGTTGATGATCTGGTCGACTTTCTCCACCCCCACGCGGATGGAGGTGGACTCCTTGTCCGCATGCGGCGCAGCTGCCGGCGCCGCCGCCTTCTGCGGCCTGGGCGCCGCGGCGCTGGCCGGACCGGCCGACACCGCCGGCGCGGGCGCATCCTGGGGCGCGAAGCTGGACGCGGCAGCCTCGAATTGCGACACCACGTCGCCCCCAACCGAGGCCGGCGCAGCCTCGTGGGTAATACGCAACTGGTCGGCATTGACGATAAAGCAGCACACCGCCTCGATGTCGGCCACCGAGCAGGTGGTCTGCACCCACACCTGCAGCCCGCCGCCCTGGGTCTCGCTATGCAGCACCTGGCCCAGATTGCCCATTTCCTCGAGCAGCGCCTGCGCATCCTTGCCGCTGACGTCGCGAATGCGTACGCAGGTCGGCTTGTCGCTGGTGCCGCTGGCCGATGCCGCAGGCATCTGCAGGGTCTGCTGCGCAGCGGCAGGCGCCGGCACTGCAGCCGGAGCAGCCCCGCCGGCCGGCGCGCCGTCTTCCTCGGCCAACTGGCGCAGCACGGCGCAGATACGTTCGTAGACGGCCTCCTCGGGTTCCTCCGAGGCGCGGTAGGCATCGAGCTGGCTCTTCAACACGTCTTTGGTTTCCAGAAAAATATCGACCATGTCGGCACGCAGCGCCATGTCCCCACGGCGAATGGCGTCCAGCAGGTTCTCCAGCAAATGCGTGGTTTCGGTCAGTTTCTGGAACGTGCCGAACGTGGCCGCTCCACCCTTGATCGAGTGCGCCGCGCGAAATATGGCATTGAGCTGCTCGATGTCCGGCGCCTGCGCGTCCAGCTCCAGCAACAGCTGCTCCATCTGCGCCAGCAGTTCATCGGCTTCGTCGAAGAAGGTCTCGTAAAACTGACTGAGGTCCAGACCAGACATACGGATCGCCTTTTGTTTATTGAATATTGAGACGGGTATTGGACAAGCGGTTCAGTTCGGCGGCGCGAGACCAAGCAGCTCGGCCACAAACTCGACCAGTCCTTGGGGATCGACCGGCTTGTTGACCCACCCGCTCACATCCAGCTCACGCGCCGCAGCCTTGCTCACGTCGTCTTCCTCGGTCGTCAGCACCAAGACCGGCGTGTCCTTGTATTTGGGCTGGGCGCGCAGGCCCTGGATGAATCCCAGGCCACCCATCACCGGCATGTTCCAGTCGCTGAGCACCAGGTCGAAAGATCCATCCTGGGACTTGTCCAAGGCTTCCTTGCCGTTGCTCGCAAGCACGACTTTCCAGCCGGCGCCCACCATCGCGGCCTGCACGATGAGACGCATCGTCAATGAATCGTCTACGACGAGGATATTTGGAACCATGACTTTCCTACTGTTTGGAAGGTATGACCGGGGCCGGCGCGGGCACGGATCCAGCCGCCGCCGGCCTGGGCGCCTGGGGCGGTAGCGCCTGCTCGATCTGCTGCACGCTGCTGCTGCCCATCATACCCTTGGCCACGTCGGCTGCCGTAGCGTTTTCCTGCTCGATGCGCCGCAGGGCCTGCGAATTGAGCAACACCAGACTGATGCGGCGATTGATCGGCGCGGCGGGGTCGTCCTTGACCAGGCTCATGCTCGACGCCAGCCCCTGAACACGGATTATCTTGTTCGGATCCATGCCCGCTGCCACCAGCTCCTGGCGCGACGCATTGGCCCGGTCCGACGAGAGTTCCCAATTGCTGTAGCCGGCCTGGTCGCCGGCATACGGGGTCGAGTCGGTATGGCCGGAGATGCTGATCTTGTTGGGCACTTCGTTCAGCAGGGGCGCAAGCTGGCGCAGGATGTCGCGCATGTAAGGCTCGACTTCCGCGCTGCCCAGGGCGAACATGGGCCGGTTCTTGCTGTCGACGATCTGGATACGCAAACCCTCGGTCGTCACATCCACCAGCAATTGCGGGCGGAACTTGGTCAGCACCGGGTTCGACTCTATGGCTTTGATCAGGTGCTGACGCAGCTGCTCCAACCGGCGGCGGTCACGACGATCAGCTTCGGTGGTCTGGTTGGGCTGCACCTCGATGCGCGTACCCTCGCTTTTGCGCACGTCGCCGTCGCTCTTGGTCGGATCGCTGCCGCCACCGGGTATGGCGCTAGTCTCGGCCGACTGGTTGGGGCCGCCTGTCAGCGCCACGCGCAGCGGCATGCGGAAATACTGGGCAATACCCTTGAGCTCTTCCTTGGGAACGATACTGATCAGCCACATCACCAGGAAAAACGCCATCATGGCCGTCACGAAGTCGGCATAGGCTATTTTCCAGCTGCCGCCGTGATGACCGCCTCCGCCGACCTTCTTGCGGCGAATGACGACTCGGTGTGTATTGGCAGAACTCATGGCCCTGCTCCGTCAGGCCTTGCCGCCTGCGGTTTTAGCCTGGCGTACGTGCTCTTCCAACTCAGAAAAGGAAGGGCGCACCGCCGCGAACAACACTTTGCGACCGAACTCGACAGCCAGTTGCGGCGGATAGCCGTTCATGCTGGCCAGCAGGGTGACCTTGACACATTCAAACACCTTCACGGTCTCCGACACTTGGCGCTCGACACGCGATGCAAAGGGTCCGATAAACCCGTAGGCCAACAAAATGCCCAGAAAAGTACCCACCATCGCATGGGCGATCAATTCGCCCAGCACTGCGGGAGGTTTATCGACGGCGGCGAGTGCCTTGATGACACCCGTCACCGCAGCCACGATACCGAAAGCCGGCATGCCATCGGCGACGTTCTGCAGAGCATGCACAGGCACCTCGCGCTCATGGCGGAAGGTCTCTATTTCCTCGTCCATGAGCGTTTCGATTTCGAATGCGCTCATGTTGCCGCTGATCATGATACGCAAGTAATCGGTGATGAACTCCATCAGGTTGGCATCGCCAACGATCTTGGGATATTCGGCGAAAATAGGGCTGGACGCGGCATCCTCGATATGCGACTCGATGGACATGAGACCTTCGCGGCGAGCCTTGTTGAGCACCACATAGAGCAAGGACATCAAATCCATATAGACTTCCTTGCTATAGGAAGCCCCCTTGAATGCCATGGGTATCGCCTTGCGCACCGCGCCCATCGATTTCTTGCTGTTGCCCGCAAGAAACGCACCCAGCCCCGCACCTCCGATCATCAAGAATTCGAGAGGCTGATATAGGGCGCCCAGGTGTCCTCCACCGAAGGCAAAACTGCCAACGACGGCAAAAATAACGATGACATAACCGATAATGATCAGCACGACATGAGCCCCTTGGCCACGGTATAGATAGATCTTTGAATAGATCTACGGCACTCAACAACCCGATCTGAATGATCGCCTGCTGCGCCCCTCATAAAAAGTCTAGTTACAGGGTTTTTTAGGGGTCATTTGGCGCCTTTACATTCAGGCTGCTCAGCTCTTCTCAGGGACGCGTCGGCTCCACACCTGCCCGCCCCTGGACACTGCGCGCCTTGGCGGCCCGGGTCTTGCCCGCACGGGGAGGCGGACGGCAGATGGCACAGACAAAATCCGACTGCGGATCATGCGCATGCGCGATGAAATGCCCGCCGCATTGCCGGCAGGCCGAAAGCTGCAACATGTCGCTGTCGAAGAAACGCACCAGCATCCAGGCCCGCGTGAAGCTTAAAACCGGTTCGCTGGCCTCGCCGGCGTCGGCGGCGGCATGCTCCAGGTATAGCCGATAGGCATCGATGGTGGCGCGGATGCCTTTGCGCTCGGTTCGCTGGTTCAGAAACGCATAGACGTTGTAGAACAGCGAAGAGTGGATATTCGGCAACCAGGTCATGAACCAGTCGACCGAAAAAGGCAGCATGCCCTTGGGCGGCGAGCAACCACGAATTTCGCGGTACAGGCGCGCCAGGCGGTCGTGGCTGAGACTGGTCTCGGCTTCGAGAACCTGCAGGCGAGCGCCAAGAGTGATCATGGCGCTGGCCAACAGAATCTCATCGGCTTCCTGGGATACGCTTTTACTTGCCATACGAAAGACCGCTCAATGGAAGATCAGGCGATTTCTTCGACAGGCTGCTTGGCCAGCAGGATAGTCGCATGGGCCTGCTGCAGCGCGCCGCCCAGTACATCCTGCGTCAAGGCCGACAGCAGGTTGTAGTCGTCGAAACGGAACCTGCACAGCAGCGAACTGGAACTGGCCAGCTTGATCAACTGGGCCGGCGTCAGGCGCAGCAACAGATCCGCCACTTCCTTGCTGAAGCCCAGGCGGAAAGTGGAAGCCGCATAATCGTCGCGCAGCATGCGTTGAGCCAAAAGCAGGTAAGACAGATTGACCTCACGGATGTCCGTGAGCAAGGAAGCATCTGCTGCCGTTTTCATGTTTGACTCCTCTACTGCAAAAATGCCGCGGGAAAAACCTGGACCGCTCGCCCCGCGCTCGGCGACTTGTTTCAAAAAAGTAACTTATTAGGATGAAAATGTATCATTCCACAGTAAGTTAAACGCAATTTAACACGACAGTCCATAAGGGTTTATTACATCAGCAATACTTTACAATGTTTAAGCTTTGCATTTACGGTTCTTTATCATCCGGGCAACACTGCTGCGGTCTGCGGCTAGCTGCCTCTTCTCCATAAACGCCAAAGCAAGCCCTCAAAACAAAGAGTGCTTATGGGAATGAACCCTATACAGCCGGGTCAAAATACCCGCCATGGACCATCATAGGTCCATCGTCCGACCTTATGCCCCCCGCTGACGACAATCTGCTTGAATACGCACCGCTGGTCCGCAAGCTCGCGCTGCAGCTGATCGCCCGGCTGCCTGCGAGCGTGCAACTGGACGACCTCATGCAGGCCGGCATGATCGGCCTGCTGGATGCCATGCGGCGCTACCAGGAGAACCCGGAAGCCCAGTTCGAGACTTATGCCACCGCGCGGATCCGCGGTGCCATGCTGGACGAACTGCGCGCCCAGGACTGGCTGCCGCGCAGCGTGCGCAGCAAGAGCCGCAAGATAGAAACCGCCATTCAGAAGCAGGAGCAGGCGCTCATGCGGCCGCCCTGCGAGTCGGAGGTCGCCGGCGAGCTGGGCGTTTCGCTATCCGAGTACCGGGACATGCTCAATGACGCCCATGGCGTCCAGATCCTGCACTACGAGGACTTCAGCCGGGACGGGGAGGACGCCTGGCACGATGTCTCGGCCAGCGAAGAGGCCTCTCCCCTGGACACGTTGCTGGCCGGCGATCTGCGCCAGGTTCTTATCGATGCGATCGGCGCCCTGCCCGAGCGCGAAAAACTCCTGATGTCACTTTGTTACGAGCAAGGCCTCAATCTCAAAGAAATAGGGGCCGTATTAAACGTAACAGAAGCCCGCGTCTGCCAGCTGCGCAGCCAGGCCATCGCCCGCATCCGCGCACATCTGCGCGAGCATGCCTGGCAGGACCTCCCACCGGAGAGCCTGCTGGCGCGGGTTGCGTGACTTTGCATTTCTTATGGATGTTGGAAACAAACTGTGCGCTTAAGTTTGGACATGCACAGTCGTAACCCAGAACAACGGCGGATCTTCTGCTGTTAGTTGGGTGGCGCAGCTACCCAGTTTGAAAGAAGTTTTTCTCTCTTGGGAGTTCCCATCATGTCGATGATCATCAACACCAACTACTTGTCTCTGGTTGCCCAAAACAACCTGATGAAGTCCCAGTCGTCGCTGAATACCGCGATCACGCGCCTGTCCTCGGGCCTGCGCATCAACAGCGCCGCCGACGACGCCGCCGGTTCGGGCATCGCCAACCGCATGACGGCCCAGGTCAACGGCCTGGATCAGGCCTCGCGTAACGCCAACGACGGCATCTCCGTCGTGCAGACCGCTCAGGGCGCCCTGAACGTCATCAACGACAACCTGCAGCGCGTTCGTGAACTGACTGTCCAAGCTGCCAACGGCACGAACACCTCCGCCGACCTGAGTTCCATCCAGGCTGAAATCAACCAGGACATGTCGGAAATCAACCGCGTGGCGGCACAGACCCAGTTCAACGGCCTGACCATCCTGGCCACGAGCGGCAAAATGAGCCTGCAAGTCGGCGCCAACGATGGCCAGAACATCACCATCTCGCTGCAGAAGATGAACGCCAGTGCCCTTGGCGTGGCAACTTCGACCACCTCGACCACCACCCTGGCGACGTCGTCGGTCACCATCAACGTCACCGAATTCAAGACCATCGGCAATA
>DAIDKG010000398.1 GCA_027450125.1 Bordetella sp.
CGCGTGTGGGGAAGACAGCAACATATCGTCAGCGCCGCTGCTCGTCTACACGAGATATTGTGGAGAGCGCGGGTTTCAGGGTTTCGACAATCAGCTGCAGGCCGGAGACCTCGATCATCGGTTTGCGCGGCGGTCCGATGCAGCGCATTTCGTAGCCGGGCGGTCGGTTGATCGACCGCACCAGAAGCAGGCCTGACTCTGGCGGGCAATGCTTGTATAGCCAGGCGATGACGGTGTCGGCCACCGAATCCTTGATGCCTGAGACGAAGACGTTGGCGCGCGGTTCCACGAACCACAGCTTCATGCGCCCGCGCACGGCGGGCGGCAGGTCATTGGCGACGACGATCAGCACGCGTGGTTCCCAGCATGGCCGCAATGTCTTCGCCGTACTTTGCCAGAAGATCCATCTCGATCACGCGCTTGCGGAAGGCGGCGGCCACCTTGTGCTTGTCGTAGCGCCCGGCCAGCTCGCGGGTGAGATGGAACGACAGATCGATGCACAGCTCGGCCTTGTACAGGTCGGCCATGTCGTAGACGAAGGGCAAGGGGCTGCCGGAGTGGATGAAGCCGACATGCGGCGAGTAGCCAAGGCTGTGGGTGGCCGAACACAGAACGCCATACAGCGCGGCATTGGTGGAGGTGAGGATCTGGTTGGTGAGGTCGCTGACCTCGAACTTGCCCGGGGTGAAGCTGCGCCCTTTCCAGCCCACCTGGTACTGCTCGGCCTTGGCCTGGTAGAGCGCCCGCACACGGTTACCCTCCATGCCCATCAGCTCCTGCAGGGTCTTGTCCTTGAGGTCGGCATCGGGAAAGCGGCGGGCGAACATGCGCCGGGCCACTTCGATGGACTTCTTCGGGTCGGCGGAAAGTTCGATCTGCTTTTTCAGGTTGCGGGTGTCGGCAGTGGGCACGAAGCCGGCCGAATAGAACAGCAGGCTGTCCGCACCCACCCAGCAGATGGCGCAGTTGGCGGCCGCCGCGGTGCGCACGGCGTCGTGCGTCACCGTGGTGCCGGGGCCGAGCAGCAAGGCATTGAGCGTGGCCACCGGCAGCGGCACCACATTGTTGGTAGCGTCGATCCATTTGATGCTGCTGTCGTCGATTTCCAGCCGCCCATGCTCCATGTACAGGAACGGGTATTTGTCCTTGACCTGCGGCAGCGACTCGCGGGTGACCTTGACGAACAGCCGCTGCGCGTCATCCGCCATCGTCCGGCTCCGGTTGCAGCACGGTGACTCGGCGATCGCGGTAGCGCTTGTCCGGGCCGAACTGCAGCGGCACATCGTTGAGCGTCAGCACCTCGCCATCAAGCTCGCCCTGCTTTACGGCGAAGGTCAAGGCGCGCTGCTTCGCCTTGGCCAGCGCCTGGCCTACGGCAAGTGCTTCCTCCGCGCTGGCATGCAGGCCCTGGAACACCAGCTCGGTGGGCACGCAGTTCTTGCGCCCCAAGTAGAGATCCCAGACTGGCGCCTTGAGCGCGGCGGTGATGGCTTCGGCTTCAACTGCCGGCGTTTCGATGGCCACGGCAAAGGCCATGTCCTGCAGGTAGTAGCGATAGGTCATCTTGGTGCCGCCACCCACTGCCTTCTTGCCATCGCTGGTCTTGGGAATCAGCAGGTTCTGCCATGGGTCGGCGTCGTCGTAGCCGCTGCCCACCATGTGAAAATCGCGCAGCAGCGGCAGCCGTGGCAACAGCGCACCCTTGGCATCGCGGGGCACGAATGCCTCGACCTGCATGTCGAGGCCCGCCCAACCGGACAACCAGTCACGCTCCTCGCCACCGGCGCCCCGCGCGCAGCAAAGGAGTCCCAGCACGCCGGACTTGGTTGGAAAGTCTAGGCTGTCGCGACGGCCGAATTTTGAATCGTGGCCCCAGGCTTGCAGCGGGGCCTCCAACCAAAGCAGCAGATAGGGATTCATGGGGCACCCTTACGCGGCATGGCGCTTCAGGTCGGCAACCAGATCATCCACGCTGTAGTCATCGCGCTCGCCCCAGTCGTAACTGCCGGCCTTGCCGAACAGGCTGCCCGCCAGCTTTTCCTTCTTGTCCAGATAACCCTTGAGCGCCTCGATGCTGGGCGGCAGGAAACCATCGCCCCGCGCCTTGACCGGCTGCTCGAAGGGCACCTGCAAACGTTGGCCCTGGCGCACCAGCACGCGCGCGAATTCCCACGGACTGGCGCCCGATTGTGTTGTCTGCCGTGCGTGCGGCAAGGCCACGAACAAAGCCTTGGTGAAAGCCTCCACCGCCTGACCAAGATCGTCCGCACCCAGGGACTGCGCCAATTGGCCGAGATCGAGACTGACGTAGCGGTAATAGGTGGCCGAATTGAACTCCAGGCTGCCCATGTGCGCCGAGCCCGGCTCGTCAGCCAGATCATCTAGGGCGGTAAAGAACTCCACCTCATTGCTGACACGGTGAGTGGAAATGGCGTGGGCGAAGGATGCTGCGGCCTCGACATTCATATCCGCCGCCTTGGCCACCATGCGCCCGAACAGAGCGATATCCAGCGCGTCGGTGGCCGGGTTGAGCGCCTTCTTGGCCACCTTGGCGAGGTCCTTGTCTTTCAGCTTGTCGGCCTCGAAGCCCAGCTCCTTGGCATAGGCCGCAAAGGCTTCGGCTTCGCTGCCGCTGATGAACAGCAAGGTGTCATCGGCAAGCACGTCCGCCATTTTCTGACCGCATGCCGTCGCTGCTTCGTCCGCGGCGCCGGCGGCTTTGCATGCGGCAGCAAACAAGATCTGCGCCTGTTTGGTGCGGGAGGCCAGCTTCACGCCGAATTGCGGCAGCACCATGCGCACCTGCCGCTTCCAGCACTGCGAGCTGACGCGGGCACGGGTCACGCCGCCCACCACGGCGGTCTTGGGCGCGCCCACGTCATCGCGGTTCAGGCAGGTGACTGGAAAGGACTGCAGGATGTGGAACTCGATGCGGGTGTTGGTGAACTTGTTGCTCATGGCGAAATTCCTTTTGACGTGAGAATCAGGCGAAGGGGTTGTCGATCAGCGGCACGACCTGCAGCAGCCCACAGCCAAAGCTGCGACCGCGGCCGATGCCGCAGGCAAAGCTGTGGCGGAACTGCTCGGGGTCCGTCACGGTGAGCTGGCCCTGCACGTGGGCTTGCGCCAGCGTGACCGGACGCTGCGCCTTGTCGGTGAAGCGCAGCACGTCAAGGCGATCCACTTGCAGGTGCTCCGCTGAAACCGCAAAGCCCCAGCTGGCGGGGCCGCGCTCGGCAAACCACGCAGCCACCGCCTCACGACCCTTGACGGGTAGCAGCTTGCCGCTGGCGCTGTCGCGACGGGTGGGGTTGACGATCACCTTGAAGCGGTAGCGCGCGTGGCTGAGGAAGTCGATGGGAATGACCTTGCTGCGCACCTCGCCATAACCGCCTTCGGCATGGTCGGCGGGTGGCCGGTCGGCCAGCAGCAGGATGTTCCGGCCGTGGAAATCGCCACCCTGGTCGGCGTGCAGGATGCCGCTGGGCGCGTGGCCGGCCTTGCCGCTGGCATCGCGCACATCCGGGTACAGGCCATACACCACGCGATGCAGGGAGTACGGATCGGTGATGCGCAGCGCCTTCACGGCTGCCCGATCAAGCTTGAGCACGCTGGCAATCAGGCTCATGCGGCCTCCCCGGCTTCCGCCTCGGCCTTCTGACCGTAGAAATCCTGTGCCCACTGCGCCTTGATGCGTTGCAGCCAAGTGTCATTGCCGCCGGCAGAGGCACGCCCGAAATCCACCAGCTGCTTGAGTAGCCGCGCATAGTCCAGCGGCTGGGTTACGCGGCTTTCGATCAGGGTCAGCATGGGCCGCAACACGCGGCACAGTTCCGCCAGCTCACCGCAGGCCAGTAAGCGCCGCAGACGCGTCTTGGCCTGATCGCTCTGGTTGCCTTCGTCGAAGCAGCGCGCGATTGCGCGGCCCAGGATCAGACTTCCATTGGCTGGCGGTTTGGCGCGGGCGATGGCCGCCGCCACGGTGGCAAAGGGCAGGCGTTGTCCCTCGCGCTCCAGGTCGACGCCCCAGGCCGCCAACGTCTCCCAACATTGGTATTCGGTGGCCGGGTTGTCGGCGCGGCGCAATCGCGCCGCCAGCCCCTTGTCGTCCTGACAACGTGCAATAAGCCAGGCGACGAAGCTCGCCTCTTTGCCAGCGTTCACCGGCGCTTCTTTCTCCGCGGTTTCCATCACTCACGCCTCCTGTTGCAGATATTTGCCGTGGTTGGGGCGGCAGCGCGCCCACGCATCAAGCTGCCGGGCGGTGTCTTTGGGGCAATAACGGTCGTAGGCCTGCTGCACGTAGCCGGCAAAACGGCGACGCAGCTGGCGGCGTGCTTCGAGGTGCGCTTCGCCTTGCTCGCAATGGTCGAGCAGGCGTTGGAAGTCGCGTTCGCAGAGTTGCCAGAACAGCTGGCCGGCCTGCGCCGCCAGATCACCGCCATCGACCAGCTGCGCGTTGAAATAGCCCATCACGCGCCCGTACAAGCCCTTGGCGAGTTCGTCCAAGGCGGTCATTTCCGCCTGCAGTTGATCAAACCAGAGCTGGTTCAGGGCTTCGCCATGCACCCAGATGACCGATTCCACGAAATCATCCGTACCCGATGCGTACTGCTCGCCCGCATTGCTGCTGACGCGCAGGCCGCCCGACCAGATCGCGAAAGACGTGACGCTGGCACATGCACGCTCCACGCCGGCAGCAAGCTGCAGGCACTCGAAGCCCGTGGCTTGCCTTTGCGCAAGGAAGCCGAGCAGCGCCGTCAGTTCACGCCACGGACGTTTTTCCGGGTTGACCCACAGCGCCTTGTTCTCCTTTCCCGACTGGTTCACCGCCACGGTGGGATCCCACATGCCTTCCTTGTAGTTTGGATGGGCGATGCCTTCGGAGTAATGCAGCCCCTCTTCGGCAAGCAGACAGAACCGGCACAGCGGGAGAAGCCGTCCCATCAACGAGTTCTTGAGATCTCGCGCCACGGCGTCGTCCTCGCCCGCCGGCATCTGCTGCCAGGGCGCCACGCCAATGCCCGCCGGAAAGCGTTGGCTTTGTTCCACCTGCTCACGGGTCAGCAGGTTCAACCACAGGCTTTGCTGCACGCTTTCGCCTTGCAGCAGGTTGTGGAGAAGCCCCATGTGCGCCACGGCGGGCCCCGGCTTGCCGGTGGAAGGCTTGCCCTTCTCGTTGGCTTTCCCTTGGTAGCCCGGTGTCAGTACCACCTTGTTGTCGGTCTTCTTGCCGCCCAGCGCGAAGCCCATCTGGCAAACCAGCAGCACTGCCCTGTCGGCATCGGAAAGCACCCGCTCCACTTGCCCGCCATTGAGCACCGTGGTGTTGCCGGTGGCCACATGCGGCAGCACGGTGCCGAAGCTCTTGATCTCGGCGGCGGCCATGGCTGGCATCTGCAGGAAGGGTATGTCGCCGTAGAGATCAAACCGGTCGTGCCATTGATCGAGATAGGCGAGGCATTTTTCAGCCAGCCCCTGTGCGCCCAGCGCACGCCATACGGTTTCGTCGTCGGGTGTGGCGGCGGCCTGGGCGATGGCCAGCAGCAGCTTCATCAGCGCAATCTTCTCCACCGGATTGCCGCCCAGCGCGCGGCAATCCGCATCGGCAAAGACCTGCCGCAGGCTGACCCGCCCCTTGTCCGCCACCGGTAGCCACGGCTCGTCGATCAGGTTGAAACGCTTGTCCATGGGTTCTCCTTGTCAGCTCTTGATGACCCGGTAACCGAGGTCGTCGCGGTATTCCAGCGGGTACTTGTCGTGCACAGCCTGGCCATGCAGGCCGCGCAGCATGCCGGCTTGATCCACCAGCGCCACGCGCAGCACGCTTTCGTCCTCGGCCCAGTCGGCGTTGCCCAGGTAGAAGCAGTGCTGCAGGCCGTATTTCTCCAGCGTGTCGCGCACGATGGCGGCCGGGGCATCGCCGGGGCGCACCGGCACGACCTGACGCATCAGTTGCGCGGTGATGGCCTTGAGCCTGGCTCGCTCCTGCCACGGCAATGCCTTGCGGGTGGGCAGCTCCACCACGCTGCCGTCGAGCAACACCAATTGAGCGATATGCCGCTCGGTGTCCTGCTGCAGGTCGCGCAGCAGCAGCACGTCTAGGCTGTCGGTTTCGCTGTAGCGAGTCTGCGCCTTGCTTTCGGGCAAGGTGTTGCCGTCCATGGCTAGGCCAAGCCGTGCCAGTTGGGCCAGCGCGATGCGGCCCTTGCGCCGCGGCGTGCCGTTGTCCAGATCGTGCAGCCAGCGCGCCATGGCCCCATCTTCTGCCTGCTCAGCGTAGGTCGCCTCGATCAACCCGCGGATGTCGCTTGGCAGTGCGACGGCGCTGCGTTCGCGCCACACCG
>DAIDKG010000399.1 GCA_027450125.1 Bordetella sp.
ATCTCCGAAATCTTGTGTGAACTGGTCGAGATCGCCTGCATGGTGCCGATCACTTCCGATACGGCCGCACCGCCGCGCATCGCCACCTCCGAGGCGCTGGCCGCCAGTTGGTTGGCCTGGCGCGCGTTCTCGGCATTCTGGTTCACGGTCGAGGCCAGTTCCTGCATCGACGCCGCGGTCTGCTCCAGCGAAGCGGCCTGCTCTTCGGTCCTGGAGGACAGATCGGTATTGCCCGAGGCGATTTCCTTGGAACCATTGTCGATTTCTTCAACGCCCCTGCGCACCGATGCCACCGTGCGGATCAGGCTTTCCTGCATGCGCTTGAAACCAGCATACAGGACGGTGATTTCATTGCGGCCGCGCACCGGGACCTTGCTCGTCAGATCGCCCTCCGCCACCTTGTTGAAAAGTTGACCGGCCGATACCAGCGGCTTGACGACCAGGCTGTTGAAAATCCCGCGGGCCAGAATGGCCAGAATCAACGACAGCAATACCGAGATGCCCACCGCAACCAGCCCCCTGCGCAATTCCTCGGCAGCCTGAGCCGTCAGAGCTTGCTGACGCGCTTCGATATATTTGCTGAAATTGGCGATCGACTGGATGAACGCGGCGCTGCGCGGGGTGCCATAGGTATCGTTCACCATGTAAAACGTGGAGAAGTCCTGATGGTTCAAGGCATCGACCATCGTATCCACGCCATCGTCGATATACGAGCGATAGCGCCGCATCAGATCGATGGAGAGCCGATGCCCGGTATCGTCCTGCAGCATGTTCTTCTCGAATTTGCCAAACCTCTTGCGCACGCTGTCGAGCAAGGCAACCGCCTCGGTCATGGCTTTTTTCCCCGAAGCCGTCGAGTCGTCGGTGCCGCCCCAGCCCGCTTCCTGCAGATAGCGCGCAGACACCATCAGGCCTACGCGGACGCGCAGCATGTCGCTGTTGATGCTGGATACCGCTCGCTCGCGCGCAGTCAGGTCGCCGATACTCTGCACGGATTTGTAGTTCTGCTGCAGGTAATAGGCTCCCAGGCCGCCCACGCTCACGACCAGCACGAAAAACAACGCCATGATGAGAAGCAGCAAGGTTCCCACATGCACGTTGCGCAGGCTGAAGCCCTGGGACGCGGGATGCTGAGTTGACGATTTGACGCGAGGCTTCCTGCTCCCCTTGCTGTTCGACTCGGTAGTCACAACGGCTCCTTTTCAATTTCGCGCGGTTCTTGATCCGCTGTCTGCTAATCATCCACGTCGAGGGAATCCCTCGCGTGGCAGGTTCTATGGCTAGGTGACGAGATTCATTGCGCCGCAGGGGGCGCCGGCGGTACCGGTATGGAAAACGTCTGCAGGGTATCCATGCCCGGCGGCGGCCCCATCACGCCCGAGCCCAGGCTGGGACTCACGCCCGCCGCCGCGGCGCCGCTGGCCGCGGCCGGGATCTGTGCCGCCGCCGGTTGAACCCCAGGAGCAGGCGGGACCTGCGCCGCCGCGGGTTGAAGCTCGGAAGCCGGCGCAGCAGGCGGAGGTTCTCCGCCCGACAGTTTCTGCTTTGTCGCCGAAGAGATCAAAAGATTGGTGCCGTCGACCAGGCGGATGAAACGCCCATCGGGGCCGAACAGCAGCAGGGCTTGCTGCGTGCCGTACGCGCCGTCCGTGAGCAGCGTCACGTGAAAGCGCCACATGGCCAGCGTCGTGCCGTCGCTTTGCGGATAGATTCGCTCGGGTGGGGCATTCAGCAGATACACCGCTTGAGCCATGGTGGTCTGTCCCGGCTTGAAATCGTCAAGCGCCGTGGAATCGAAACCGTGGCCGGTAGCGACGCACCCCGCTAGGAACAGCAGCATCGAGGCGGCAAGCGCCTTCACGCCATGAGTCATCGCACCACCCCGATACGTCAATCTCATTTTTAAGAATTTTCCAATCATGCGTATCTGCGACGACAGCTTTTGCACCATGCGCTCAGGTTCGGAGATGCCGCCAGTATGCATGTCATTATTCTCAGATTGGCGGACATCAATTTTTCAGGTTCGGGCCAGATAGCGTCCAGGTATTGATCCGATCGGAAACACCGGCCTGGCCAGAGGCCTGCGTCAGGCCGATGACCCTGGCGCAAGCGGGCGGCCGGACAAGTTAGCCGGCATTCATGCTGAACAGATTGGCCTGCTGGACCACCGCAAACGACTGGATGGCCGCCTGCAGGGCCACTTGCCGCAATTGCAGGCTGCTGGTGGCCGAATACATATTCACATCCAGCAAATTGCCCAGCTGCTGGGTGTCGGACAGGCCCAGTTGCGTACCCGTGCTGCCCAACGCGTCGATCTCGTTCATGCGTGCGCCAATCGAGGTGATGACTGTCTGCACGTTGTCGTAGTTCAGCTGTATCTGCTTGTTGGCCGAAGCCAGCGTATTGGTGATCGCTGCGGCGGCAACCGCATTATTGTTGGAAGGCAAGCTGAGCACATTGATCAGGTTGTTCAGGGTCTGGAACATATCCATGTTCGTCCCCACCCCGTTCTTGGGCGTGTCCAGCGTAAAGGTATCGCCCGCCTGCGGCGCGCCCGAGACCGAGAACGAGACGCCGCCTCCCGGCATCGAGATCGTGGCGCCGCTGGTATAGGCCTGCCAGGCCGTGGTCGTGGTCGGGCCGTTGGGATTGGCCGGATCGGTCATGCTGATCGTGTAGCCCAGCTTGCCCGCATTGGCCCCGGTGCCGGTGCTGAACGAAACCGTGAAGTTCTTGCCCACATTATTGGTCGACGAGGGAACGCTGACGGAGGCCGGAACGAAGATGCCGGTGCCCGTGTTGCCGCTGCCGGCCTGCGTGATATAGGCCTGCGTGCCGGGCGTGATGCGATTGAATACATCCGTGCCCACATCGCTGCCAGCCACTTGCAGCGACTGCGATACCTGGATATTGCGCTGACCCTGGTCGCCCTGATAGGTCACCACGCCGGTCGCCGAATTGAGCTGGTACGGCTGGGTTGCGCCCTGGAAACCCGAGAAGACGTACTGTCCATTGCTGTCGGTGGTGTTGGCCAAGCTGACCAGCTGACTGCGCAGATTGGTCAGCGCGATCACGATGGACTGGCGATTGGAGTCGCCCATCGTGGAGTCTCCCGCCGCGATGATGTTTTGCAGCACGCTCTGCATGGTCGTCGTCACCGAGGTCAGGGCGTTTTCTTCCGCCCCCAACGAACTAGTCGCTTGATTCTGATTCGACGCAAAGGTGGAGTTCATCACGGCGTCCTGCGACAGAACCACGGCCTGCGCGGCAGCCAGGGGATTGTCGGACGGCGTCTGAACCGCGAGGCCAGAAGACAGCTGGCTTTGCACTTGCGTCAGCTCGGACTGCTGGTTCAGGATGCCGTTCAGGGAGTTCTGGTAGAACTGCGAGGTGCTGATGCGTGTCACCATCATCGTGCTCCGGTAAATATCTGCGGGTTCCGCTTGGACTGATCACTCTGGGGATCAGCCGGTCACGCCCAGGATCGCGTTAAAGATCGTGCTCGCCACGTCCAGGATCTTCGCGCTCGCCTGATATTGCTGCTGGTATTGGGTCAGGTTCACGTACTCTTCGTTCAGGTTCACGCCCGATACCGCCGACACCGCCGCATTCTGCTGCGTCACCAGCGCGTTCTGCGCCGTCAAGGACGAATTCAACTGCTGCGTCTGGACACCCACATTGTTGACCAGTTGTCCATACAGGCCGTTCAGGCTCACGGTGCCGTTGTTCAGCACACTGGCAGTCTGCAGCTTGGCCATGGCCAGGCCATTGTTGCCGTTGGTCGTGCCTCCTGCCGCATCGGCCAGGGCCAGCTGGCTGGGACTGCTCAATGTCGAGGTCAGCAGGCCTGCAGCGTTGCGCGTGGGCTGCAGCTCCCACTTGTCGCCGGCGGCGGGAGTCCCGGTAATGGAAACGCTCAGGCCGTCGAAAACCAGATTACCTTGCGAATTCGGCGAGAGATTCATCACCAATCCGTCCGACTCGCGCGTCACCTGGTAGTCGGTGCCGCCGCTGTAGATGATGTTGTAATCGCTCGACTGCAATTTGCTGGCATCGACATAACTGGCCGACAGGCCCGCCGTGCTCGTGTTGTGGGTATTGCTGATGGCCGGCACCTGGGCCATGCCGTCAGGATCTATCTGCCAGGAGTCGCCGCTGGCGGGATTGCCGCTGACCTTGACCACCATGCCATGAAAGACGATATCGCCCTGGGCATTGGGCGTGAATGTCGTGCCGCCGCTTGCATTGGCCACTGCATTGCCGCTGGGATCGGTCACGGTAAAAGCGGTACCGTTGTACGCGACCTTGTAGTCGCCGTTGCCCAGGACATTGGCGGTCAACGTCGGCGCGCTGGCGGTCGTCGAACTGGCCGTCAGCGCGGGATCGGTCGCCGAATTGGTCGCCGCCGCCGTAATCGACGATCCCGTGCCGCTGGACTGAAAGGTCCAGGAATCGCCCGAGGTGACGGTGCCGGCCCCGACCGTGATCTTGAAGCCGTCGAAAGCCAGCGTGCTCGTGCCGTCGCCGTTCACCGTCGTCGTGGATGCCACCGCGCCGGACGGGCCTGTCACCTGCCAGGTGCCCCCGCTATAGGCGATGTTGTAGCTGATATTTTGCTGACCGTTGGTCGAACTGGCGGTGACCGTGGGCGTGGTCATGCCGAAAGGCTGCATGGTCCACGTATCGGGGTTGCTGGCCGTGGCGCGCGGATCGTTGCCGCCGGCCACGGTAACGCTAAAGCCGTTGAAATTCAGCACGGTGTTGCCGCTGCTGTCGGTCGTCGTGGCCACCGTCACTGCGCTACCGCTCGGATCCTTGACGGAGTAGCTGGTGCCGTCATAACTGATGGTGTATTGCCCGCTCTGCGCCGTCATGTTCAAACTGGCCGAGCCGCTATTGGCACCCGCGACGATATTGGACGAGCCCAGGCTGAAAATGTTGGAGCCGGGATTGCCGTTCAAATCCAGGCCCTGCTCCTGCTGGCCGTTCATCGTCATGGCCAGGCCCACCGCAAATTGTCCGAGCTGGTTCTGTATGGTGTTCAGTTGCTGGCGAAAAGCCATCAAGCCGCCTACCGAGCCGCCCGTGACCTGGCTGTCTTTCAATTCGACCTGAATCTGATTGCCGTTAGTGCCCGGAATACTGTAGTACAGCGACTGGGCCGACGGATCGGAAGACGAAGTGGCTGCGGACAGCTTGTACTCCGTCGTGCCGGAAAGCAGGGGCTGGCCGCCAGCCAGCGAAACGCTGATGGTGTTGGTATTGCTCTGCGTATACGTCTGTATCCCGATGAGCTGGCCCAGGTCGGATATCGCCTGATCACGTTCGTCGAGCAGGTCGTTTGGCGGCTGGCCGCCGGCTTGACCATAGGCCGCGGATATCTGCTGGTTCAGCTGGTTGATGGTGTCCAGATTGCTGTTGATCTGCTTGACCATCGTGTCCAGCTGCGTGTTGATGCCCTGGCGCTGATTCTGCATCTGCTGGTTGACCAGGTTGACTTGTGCCACCAGACTGCTGGTCTTGCCCACCATGTCCTGGCGATTGGCCGGATTGGACGGATCGCTCGCGGCCGCGTTCAGGCTGGAAAAGAAGTTGGTCAGCGCCGGCTGGATGCCGGAAGTCAGCGTCGCCGACGTACTGGTCGTGCTCGTGGCCAACAGGCCGTCGATCTGCGACAACTGGGTGTACTGCGTGTTGTACTGCGACGCCAGGCTTTGCGAGTTCATCAGCTGGCCGGACAGAAAACTGTCGTACTGCCGCTGGATGGTGTTGACTTCCACCCCCATGCCGATATAGCCGGAACCCGTGGGACGCGCGCCCAGGGTCTGCTGCACCACGACCTGGCGGTCATAACCCTGGGTAGCCGAGTTGTTGATATTGTGGCTGGTGACTTCCAGGCCGGTCTGGGCGGTGTTCAGGCCGGAAAGTGACAGGCTGTACAGACTCATGCGATGCCTCGCGCGTGGACGCTATGGATGACCTGGATTACGGCAGGAAAATGGCAAAAATTAAGTCAAAAGCAAGAAAACCAATATTAATCAAGGCTTTCTTCCACCTGAAGACAGGCCGGAAAGTATCGAGGCCCGCATCTGGCCCATGATTCGAATGAGCTTGCTGGCATAGTTGGGATCCGTGGCGTAGCCCGCGCGCTGGATGCGGTGCGCGGCATCGTCATCGCTGGCCGCCTGCGTCACATGGCTGTAGCGCGGATTGCTGCTGATGAATTGAGCGTAGTCGTCAAAGGCGTCCTGGTACGAGTCGTAAGACCGGAAGGACTGCACCATTTTCCGAGGCACGCCGTCCACGTACTCGGTGGTGGTGGCCTGGACCACCTTGCCTTTCCAGCCAGGCCCGGCCTTGATGCCGAACAGGTTGTGGCTGGACGTACCGTCCGGGTTCAGGATCTCGCGCTTGCCCCAGCCGGATTCAAGCGCCGCCTGCCCCAGGATCAGGCTGGCGGGCACGCCACTCAGCTGCGCGGCCGTGTTGGCCGCGGGCGCCATGCGCGCCACAAACCCGGCCACGTCGATCGCCCCCCCCTCCTCGTCCATCCCCGCGCTCTGGTCTCCGCCCTGGTTCGCGCGCAGCATGGCCAGAATGTCCGTAAGCTTGCGGCCGGACTGCAAGGGCGAAGGCGGCAGGGATGCATTCACCAACCCCATCGTAGTGGGGTCGACCACCTCGTTCGCCGCCTGAGCGGCCGCGGGATTCTGGCTCCGCATCTCGGCCAGAAGCGATTTGGCCAGGCCGATGCCGCCGGCCTGGGCCAGGTTCAAGCCCATCT
>DAIDKG010000400.1 GCA_027450125.1 Bordetella sp.
AGGAAGGTGCCGAAGGCGAAGGCGAGAAAACCCATCGCGGATGTCACGCCGATCCACCAGATGAAGTTGGCCACGAAGCCGGTCGTCAGCCCGAGGCTGCGCACGGTCCACGCATAGGCCGAACCGGCGCTGGGCATCGCCCGCGAGAAGCGGGCGTACAGATAGGTCTTGGCGAGCACCAGCAGCCCGGTCACGAACATGGCCAGCGGCACCAGGTCGCGGATCGCCGGATAGACGCTCAGGCTCTGCACCGCCACGAAATTGATGCCCGCCCCGTATTCCTGCGTGACGGCGGACGCCATGATGGCCAGCACCCCCAGCGTCTTGCTCAGGCGGAAATTCTGATCGGTCTCGGCTTCGGTCCTACTCATCGTGTCTCTCCGGATGGCGCCGGCCTGGGCCGGACGGGCTGTTTCCGCGCTACGAATTCGGTCCTTATCCTGCCCTGAAAAACGAAATGCCGCTATTGGTGCACCCACCCGGGATCGAACCGGGACGCCTTGCGGCGAGGGATTTTAAGTCCCTTGCGTCTACCAATTTCGCCATGGGTGCTCTGTGCCGGACGACGGCCATGGAGCGGCTTGCGGCAGGATCGCGGCACTATAACACCGCGTCCGGCGCATCATCGTCGCAGCGCATCAAACCGGACTGCTGAAAGCGCGGCTGGCTTGTCAATCTTCGAGATGGCAATGAACATGAAAAGCTTCGATCGAGCGGTGGCCGCGCGGATCGTATTGCGCTGGTCGAAAGTCTGCAGGCCTCGGCCGCCCGCATCGAGGTCGGTGATCTGGCTGCGTGCCGCGTTCAGCAGGGCGTGCATCTTGCCGCAGCAAGTGCTTGGTACGAGGCGGTTTTCGGTACGCCATCCGTATAAACGCTAATCGTATAAACGCTAGCCGCCGCGTCTCGCAGAAGCACATAACATAGCGCGCCAGGAGACCGTCTCGGGAATAGCGGGAAGCATTCTCGGGTACCCGGGGAGGGCAGCGCTCGTTCCAAACCCCGGACACCATAACTACTAATGTCATATTGCAAGGCCGGCGCATGCGCCGCGTGTCTGTCATGAAAAACAAGAAAGTGCCGCCCATTCAAGCCGGCATGGCACATTACCAGGCGGGTCGATTCAAACAGGCGGCGGCCGTTTGCGCCGACATCCTCAAGCCCAGCCCCGACGACCTGCATGCCCTCTGGCTGCGCGGCCTGTGCGCGCAGCAGCTGGGCGACTACAAGACGGCGATGTCGTGTTTTGCCCGCGGTGCCCGCGTCGATCCGCGGCATGCGGCGTTTCCGCTGCATATGGGCGCCGTCCATTGCCGCCAGGGCAAGTACGCCGAAGGCGCGGACTACTATCGCCGCGCGCTCAGCCTGAAGCCCGATTATGTCGAGGCGCACAGCGGGCTGGCCAGCGCGCTGCTGGAGCAAGGCAAAACCTCGGAGGCCATCGCCAGCTACCGCTGCGCGCTGGACCTGAACCCGGATCGCGCCGCCTTGCACTACAACCTGGGCGTGGTCTATCAGCGCCGCTTCGAGCCGGACCAGGCCGAGTCCTGGTTCCGCCAGGCCATCGCCCTGCAGCCTGACCATGCCGCGGCCCATAACGGCCTGGGCGTCGCACTGGTCGAGCAGGGCAAGGGCGAAGAAGCACAGGCCATGTTCCGACAGGCCATCTCGCTGGCGCCGGATTGCGCCGAGGCCTGGTACAACCTGCACGGGCTGCTGCTCGACCAGGGCGATACCGCGGGCGCCGTCGACTGCATGGAGCAGGCTACGCGGTCGGCGCCGGACAACGGCCTGTACCGCCTGATCCTGGGCATGCTGCACGACCTGGCGGGCGATGCGCAACAGGCGCAGGCCTGCTTCGCGGCCGTCGCCGCGCAGCCCGCGCTGCGTCACGATCTGGACGCCTGGCAATACCTCAAGGAGCAGGGGAAGCCCACGCTGGTGGGCAGCGGCGCCCGGGTGTTCGAGCTGGCCCTGGCGCAGGCCCGGTCCGACGGCCTGGTGCTGGAGTTCGGCGTTTATCGAGGCAAGTCCATCCGCATGATCGCAGCCATGGTGGACGGCCCGGTCCATGGCTTCGACAGCTTCCAGGGCATACCCGAGGACTGGAACCACGAGGCCCGCGGCAGCTATTCCACCGAGGGATTCATCCCGCAGGTGCCGGACAACGTCACGCTGCACGCGGGCTGGTTCGAAGACTCCATCCCGCCTTTCATCGCGCGGGAAAAAGGCCCCGTGCGCATGATGAACATCGACTGCGACCTGTACAGCTCCACCTGCACGGTGCTGTCGCAATTTGCCGGGCAGATCGGGCCCGGCACGGTGCTGGTGTTCGACGAATACATCGGCAACGCGTCCTGGCGCGAGGACGAATTCAAGGCGTTCAACCAGGCTGCGGCGCAATTCGGCTGGCGCCATGAGATCCTGTGCTGCAGCTTTATGACGCGGCAGGTGGCGATACGCATCTGCTGATGCGTATCGCCGCAGGATTGGACGATGGATATCCTGGCGGGTGCGGTGAGATTCGAACGTCCTTATTTTATAAGGAATTTCAGTCAATAATTCAGAGAGTGCCTACCGAAATACCTACAGAATGCCGATATAAATCACCCTATGTGCAGCCACTATCAAGCCGTCAAAAAGCGCCAGCAGATGGAGCTCTATTTCCGCGTGCGCGGCCTGCCGCTGCCCGCGGACTGGGATATGTGGCCGAAACGGCAAGGCGAGTTCATCCGCCGGCCGCCCGAATGGGACAGCGGCGACGAAGCGGTGCCCGAGCGCGAAGCTGTCACCGGTCGCTGGGGTCTGATCTCGGCGAAGACCAGCGCGGACGGCATGGCGAAAGCCGAGAAGCTGCACACCTTCAACGCCAGAAGCGAGACCGTTGCCCAGTCGTTCACCTTCAGCAACGCTTGGCGTCGAGGTCAGCACTGCATCATCCCGGCTGAGGCGTTCTATGAGCCCGACTGGCGCTCAGGCAAAGCTGTGCCGACCCGGTTCGCCCGGGCCGATGGCGCGCCGATGGGTATCGCCGGCATATGGGATCGATACCGCAACGCCGCCGGCGAGCTGGTCGACAGCTACACGATGCTGACCATCAACGCCGACCACCACGCGTTGCTGCGGGAC
>DAIDKG010000401.1 GCA_027450125.1 Bordetella sp.
GCACCAGCCGTATTCGCCGCTGTCGATGCGGGCGATGGCCTGCTGCACTTTCTTGAGCAGCTTGCGCTCGCGGTCGCGCGTGCGCAGTTCCAGGGCGTGTTCTTCCTCGATGGTGGCGCGGTCGGCCGGATCGGGCACGAACTGGGTCTCGCGCAGGTGCTCGGTGGTCTCGCCGGCGTTGGCCAGGATGTCCTGTTCGAGCTGCTTGAGCCGCTCTTTGAAGAAAGCCAGCTGGCGATCGTTCATGTAGTCGGCATCGGGCATGGCCAGCAATTCTTTTTCGCTGGGCAGGTCGATGGTCGCTTCCGACTTGTTTGATTTTTTGCTTGCTGCCTTCGTTGCCATGAAAACACTCCACTGTGAATCGGACCGGCCGTGCCTGTTCAGGGTCAGGCGGACCGGCGAGCCGGTAAGCCGCTCTGATGACCAGGCATCAACCGGCCAGGCACTGCTCCAGGCCCCGGGTGAAAATCTCCTGAGGCAGTTTGCGTCCGATGAACACCATCTTGGTCGAGGGTTTTTCAGCGGACGTCCAGGGCTTGCCGGGTTCGGCGCCCATCATCATGTGCACCCCTTGGAAAAGCATACGGCGATTCAGGCCCTTCATGTAAAGGATGCCTTTGTAGCGCAGCAGGTCGGGGCCGTAAACCTGGACGACGCCGCCGAGGAATTCTTCGAGGCGGGCCGGGTCGAAGGGCTTGTTCGAGCGGAACACGAAGGCGCCGATTTCATCATCGTGATGGTGGTGGTGATGATGGTGCTCGTGCTCGTGGTCGTGGCCGCAGTGTTCGTCGCACTCGTGATCGTGGCCGTGGTCATGGCCATGTTCATGGTCGTGCGCGGCATCGGGATGCTCGTCGGCCAGGAATTGCGGGTCGATGTCCAGGATGGAGTTCAGGTTGAAGCCGCTGATGTCGATGATGGACTTCAGGTCGGCCTGGCCGAAATTCACCGGCTCGATGGCGGCGCGCGGGTTCATGCGCACCAGGCGTTCGCGCAGGGCCTCGTATTCGGCGTCGGAAACCAGGTCCTTCTTGGACACCAGGATGCGGTCGGCGAAGCCCACCTGCTTTTGCGCCTCGGTCTGGGCGTCGAGCGTCTCCATGCCATGCTTGGCGTCGACCACCGTGATCACCGCATCCAGGCGGTAGTACTCGGCGATGTCGTCGTCCATGAAGAAGGTCTGGCACACCGGGCCGGGGTTGGCCATGCCGGTGGTCTCCAGGATGACGCGCTCGAAGTTGAGCGTGCCGGCCTGGCGCTTGGCGCGCAGCTCGTTGAGCGTGCGCATCAGGTCGCCGCGCACCGTGCAGCAGACGCAGCCGTTGGACAGCTCGATGATTTCCTCGTCGCTGTCCTGCACCAGCAGGTCGTTGTCGATGCTCTCGGGCCCGAATTCGTTTTCGATCACGGCGATGCGCCGTCCGTGGTATTCGGACAGGATGCGCTTGAGCAAAGTCGTCTTGCCCGCGCCGAGAAAGCCGGTGAGGATGGTGACCGGAACCATGGAGGCTAGAGGGGTGTTCATGATGGCTGGGAACGCCGGAAAACGTTGGATTACAGCATAGTCGTCAGCCAGGGGCAAACCTGGGGCGGACTCCAGGTATGGGGTCTTGCGGCCCGATTTTCAAGGCCTGGGCAGGTGTTATGACCCTTATTGGGTCAATGGGCGTGGCCGGAGTGGGCATGGCCGGGGCCTTGCGGCTGCCTGGCCTGGCAGTCCGGGCACAGCGCGCGGATCTCGGTCTCGTGGGTGGCCATGGCAAAGCCGGTCCTGGCCACACGCTCGGCCAGCTGGCGGCTCATGGCCGGGTCGCTGATCTCGGCGACGGCGCAGCAAAGCGTGCAGACCACGAGCAGATCGTGCGGGGCGCCCGCGGCGTCGTGGCAGGCGCTCCAGGCATTGACGGCGTCCAGGCGGTGTATGAGGCCTTCCTCGACCAGGAAATCCAGGGCGCGATAGACGGTGGGGGGCGCAGCGCCGTGGTGCTCGGCCTTGATGGCGTCCAGCAGCTCATAGGCCTTGATGCTGCGCCCGTGCCGCAGCAGCAGCTCCAGCACCTTGCGGCGGATGGGCGTGAGCCGCTTGCCGCGCTGGGCGCAGAGCGTGTCGGCCAGGGCGAGCCGGGCCTCGATGTCTTGCGTGTCGGTCGGGCAGTCGGACATGGGCGGGTGTGGGCTCAGGATTTGCGTCCGGCGCGCGGATGGGCCTGATCGTAGGCCTTGGCCAGATGCTGGAAATCGAGCCGCGTGTAGATCTGGGTAGTGGAGATATTGGCATGTCCCAGCATTTCCTGCACGGCGCGCAGGTCCTGCGCCGATTGCAGCACGTGGCTGGCAAAGCTGTGGCGCAGCACGTGAGGATGCACATGGGCGGGCAGGCCGGCAGCCCGGGCCAGCGCGCCCAGGCGCAGCTGCACCACGCGCGCGGCGATGCGCCGGCCGCGCGCGCCCAGGAACAGGGCGGCCCGGTCGGCCGGGGCTGCGGCGGGGGGCAGCAGCGCGCCGCGCGCGGCCAGCCAGCGGTCGATGGCCTGCAGCGCGGCCTGACCCACCGGCACGCTGCGGCGCTTGCCGCCCTTGCCGA
>DAIDKG010000402.1 GCA_027450125.1 Bordetella sp.
GGTGCCCAGGTGCAGCGTCACGCCGGGACGCCGATAGATGCCGGCATCGCCCAAGGCCATCGACTCGGCATCGCGTCCGCTCAGATATTCGGAAAGATGCACACGATCGTAGGCACGGCGCGGCTCCTCGCCGAAGACATGGATCTGGTACCGATCCAACGCGCCCAGTTCGAGCAGTTGTTCGACACAGTAATGGCCGACCATGCCGTTGCCGACAATGACCAGCGTGGGCAGCGGGGAAGTTGCAGGCGTCGTATTCATACAGTTCAACACTTTTCCGGGGTTGAAAAAGCAAACGGCGCCCGCGGCCTTATGCAAGCCAGGGCGCCGTCGCCGGAATCTCACGAGTTGTGGCCGGGCGCAGGAACGCACACTGGCATGGATCTACAAGCAAACGGCATGCCAGACTCGAATTGCCCGAAAAATCCCGCTGCATCCGCGTACGCCTCGGCCGATCCGGCGCCGATGCGTTCCTCATGTAACGCCGGCCATGCACTTGTGCGGTGCAATATCCGCACCACTATCGCATCGAATCGATGCAATCCGCACGCAAATGAACAGCGCGGGCGCCGCCCGATCCGGCCCATTCGGGGCTCGACACAGAGGTATATCAACGCCGCTCCCCTGGGCTGAGGTTGTACTGGCACGATGATTGCTTGACGTAGGCTGGACAGGTCGAAAGCGGACTTGTCCCACAACCTAACAGCACGGCCTTTCCCCGGCCGTGCCGGGCAATGGCGCCCCAGCGCACCGGATCGATCCCGGCGCGCCGGGCGCCATTTTCATTTTCAGGAGCAAGAGGCCATGTCCGAGAAAGCCAACCGCATCGATCTGTTCACGTTTCGCGCCGCCCCCATGCGCGCCTTTCACCTGACGTGGATGGCGTTCTTCGTCTGCTTCTTCGCCTGGTTCGCCAGCGCGCCGCTGATGCCGGTGCTCGCGCGCGAATTCGCGCTCACGCCGGGCCAGGTCGCCGACATCAACATCGCGGCCGTGGCGGCGACCATCCTGGTGCGCCTGATCGTGGGCCCCCTGTGCGACCGCTACGGTCCGCGCCGGGTTTATGCCGGTCTCATGGCGCTGGGTGCGATTCCCGTCGCGGCCCTGGCCTGCGCCACGGGGTATACCTCCGTGCTGCTGTGCCGCCTGGGCATAGGCGCCGTCGGCGCCAGCTTCGTCATCACCCAATATCACACCAGCGTCATGTTCGCGCCCAAGGTGGTGGGCACGGCCAACGCCGCCAGCGCCGGCTGGGGCAATTCGGGAGCGGGCGCGGCGCAAGCGCTGATGCCCATGCTGCTGGCCGCGTTCATGGTCCTGGGCATGCACGAAGCGTCGGCCTGGCGCGTAGCGCTGGTCGTGCCCGCGCTGGCGTTGCTGATCATGGCCGGCGTGTACTGGCGCTATACCCAGGATTGCCCGCAAGGCGATTTCCTCGAACTGCGCAAGCAAGGCATCGCCATCGACGGCGGCAAAAAAACGGGCTGGGCCAGCTTCGGCGCCGCGTGCGCGAACTACCGCGTCTGGATGCTGTTCGTCACCTATGGCTGCTGCTTCGGCGTGGAGCTCTTCGTGCACACCGTGGCCGCCACGTATTACGTGAACCACTTTCATCTTTCTTTGGGCGACGCCGGCCTGGCGGCGGGCATCTTCGGCCTGCTCGCCCTGTTCGCCCGCGCCCTGGGCGGCATCCTGTCCGACAGGACGGCCAAGGGCGGCGACCTGAGCTGGCGCGCGCCGCTGCTGGCCGCGCTGCTGCTGGGCGAAGGCCTGGGCCTGCTCTGGTTCGCGCACGCGCAAAGCGCGGCCATGGCCATCGCCGCCATGGTGGTCTTCGGTCTCTTCACGCACATGGCCTGCGGCGCCACCTATGCGCTGGTTCCCTTCATCGACCGCAAAGCCCTGGGCGGCGTGGCCGGCATCGTGGGCGCGGGCGGCAACGTCGGCGCGGTGGCCGCGGGCTTCGTGATGAAGGGCGTGGGCGACGTGCAGCAGACCGTATCCATCCTGGGCGTCTTCGTGGCGTGCTCGGCGCTGTGCGCGCTCGCCGTGCGCTTGAGCGCCGGCCATCTCGCCGATGCGTCGCCGCTGGCCGCCGCGTCCACGCGCTGATCCCGCACCCGAAGCAAGCGTCGCGCATCATGGCCGAATCCACCGTCAAAACCGTCTGCCCCTATTGCGGCGTGGGCTGCGGCATGATCCTGCATGTCGAGAACGGCGAGGTGGCGAAGGTCTCGGGCGACCCGGACCACCCCGCCAATGCCGGCCG
>DAIDKG010000403.1 GCA_027450125.1 Bordetella sp.
GCATCCGCCCCGACCTCACCACGCTGGCCAAGATCATCGGCGGCGGCATGCCGGTGGGCGCCTTCGGCGGCCGCGCCGACCTGATGGCGCACATCGCGCCGCTGGGCGGCGTCTACCAGGCCGGCACGCTGTCGGGCAACCCGGTGGCCGTGGCCGCCGGACTGGCGACACTGCGCCTGATCGGCCAGCCGGGGTTTTACGAAGACCTGGCCGCGCGCACGGCCCGCCTGGCCGAAGGCCTGCAGGCGCGCGCGCGCGCGGCCGGCCTGCCTTTCTCGGCGCAGTCCGTCGGGGGCATGTTCGGCCTGTACTTCAGCGCCCGGGTGCCCGAGACGTACGAGGCGGTATCGACTTGCGACGCCGCCATGTTCAAGCGCTTCTTCCACGCCATGCTCGATCGCGGCGTACATTTCGCGCCGTCGGCTTTCGAGGCCGGTTTCGTGTCGGCGGCACACGACGACGCGGTCCTGCAGGCGACATTCGAGGCGGCGCAACAGGCGTTCGCCGAACTGGCCGGCTGATTCCTGCGTACGCGCATTCGCCGCCCTGCGCATGAGTCTGTGGCGCCGTACTGGGCGGCGCGTGCGCGCCATCGCGCAGATCCATTTCAGCGGCGGCAACGACACCACGGTGCCGCCCGAGGCCGCACATCGCTTTGCGGGCCGCGCGGGGCCTGCGTGCGCACGGATCGTGATCGTGTCGGGCATGGCGCACGACGGCGACTGGGCGCGCGCATGGCCCACGCTGCTTGCGATCGAACCCGCTTGCCGATCCAGGTAAACCCGGATTCATCTCACGTTGCCATATGGCTTGCCCGTAGCGCCGGCGACAAAATCCCGGCCTTGACCGGACCGCCGTCGCGGTCCTTGTTTTTTTTGACATTTGTGCCTGCAAGGAAAAGCAAAGCCCTCGCGGAACGGTGCTTTAATCGGACGGCCGCACCAAGGCGCCGCAGCATCAAACTAGAAACTGGCGCAGCCGCACCCACTCGCGCCAGCAGCCTGCCCAAGGAGGACACATGCCTGCAGACCTGCCTATGGATCTGCCCGAAGACCTGCTTATGGATCTGCCCGATGGCCTGCCCGCAGACACGCCATCGGACGCGCCGCTCGATGGCCGCTTCCATCTGTATGTCGATAACGACCACATGTCAGCGTCGATATCCATCGAACCTCCCCTGAACGGCGGCGCAGCGGTTGTCGAAGAGCAGATCCGGGCTGAAATGACCGCACGCGGCGTGGTGGCCGGCATCCTGGACGATGTGCTGAGCCAGACCGTGGCGCTGGGGATCGGTTCCTATGTCTGCATCGCCAAAGGCCTGGAACCCACGCCCGGCCACCCGGCCGTCTTCACCAATCTGATCGAGTCCCCGCTCGATCAAGTCGCCCAGGCAGAGGACGACGAAGACGAGGACACCTACGCCCGCATCGACTATCGCGACCTGGGCAACCTCATATTGGTCACGCCCGGCATCCCGCTCATGCGCCGCACGCCGCCCGTACCCAGCATTCCCGGCTTCGACGTGACGGGCAAGGTCATCGAACTGGCGCCGATGCCGGATCAGGCTTTCGCCGACCACCTGGCCGGCGTGGAGGTCTCGCCGGACGATCCGAACCTGCTGGTCGCGGCCATCTCGGGCGCTCCCAAGGTCATGGAACGCGGCGTCTCGGTGTTCGCCCTGGTCGAAGTCGACTCGGTAAATCTCGACACGGGCAACATCGATTTCGACGGCTCGCTGAAGGTCAGGGGCGACATTGTCGCGGGCATGCGTGTCCACGTGACGGGCGATGTCGCCGTCGCCGGCACCATCGAGGCCGCCGACGTCCATGCGGGCGGCGACATCACGGTCAACGGCGGCATCGTCGGCATGGCCGATGCCGTCGCCACCGACGGTCAGACGCAGTCGCGCGCGGCTCACCTGGTCTGCGGCGGCTCGGTCAAGGCGCGCTTCATCTCCCATGCCCGGATCGACGCGCGCAAAATCGTGGCGGTCGAGCGGGAGATCCGCCAGAGCCTGGTCGATGCCGGCGACTGCGTGGTGGTCGGCCCGCCGGGCTCGCAAAAAGGCGCCATCGTCGGCGGACGCGTACGCGCCACGATGTCGGTGCAATCGGGCGTGCTGGGCTCGATGTCGGCCGTGCGCACCGAAGTGCAGGTAGGCCTGGATCCGAGAACCGACGCAAAGGCCCAGACACTGCAACGCAAGCGCAAGGAACTGAACGAGCAGCAGGCCAAGCTGGAGAAGCTGATTTTGTTCCTGCAGGCCAATCCGCAAAAAGACGTCAACAACATCGGGACGCGGGCGCGCGAGACGCTCAAGCAGACGCTGGCCGACATGCACGCGCTCACCGCGCAGGAAGAGGAACTGATCCGGGCCCTGGTGCCTCGGGCCGACGCCTATGTCGCCGTGAAAAAGCGCATCTACAGCGGCGTCAATGCGCGCATAGGCCACAAGGCGCGCGAATTCCGGGAGGACTATCCTGGCGGCAAGATCAGGCAGGGGACCAACGGAGAGATCGGGGTGCACTGATGCCCGGATTGCCGCGCGCAACTGCGCCGCTGCGTTCATCGCCCTTTGTTTTGTTGACATTTGATCAGGCTCGGGGCGGAAGAATCCGCGTTAACCGCCCCTATCCCAATGCTTTGGTTTGGCGGCACAATACCCAAAAGAGCCGGCGCCGCCGATGCGCCGGCAGCCAAGGAGAGCGCATGTCCGCCGTCCCGCCCGTAGATTCCTCCACGGACGACCTGATCGATGGCAGTTTCGAGCTGCACGTCGAGGATGACCGCATGAGCGCCACCCTTTTCGTCGAACCGCCGCAGGGCGGCCAGGCCGTCACCGAAGCGCAGGTGCGCGCCGCGCTGGCCGGCCGCGGCATCGTGGCAGGCATCCTGGACGAGGCCCTGCGCCAGGCCGTCGAGCGCCAGGACGGCCTGAGCACGTGCATCGCCGCCGGGCAGGAACCCATCGCCGGCAAGCCCGCCGTGTTCACCAGCCTGATCGAATCTCCCCGGTTGCAGCAAGCCGACGAAAGCGAGGACGCCGAGCAGGACGACGGCACCTATGCCCGCATCGACTATCGCGACATGGGCAGCCTGATCCTGGTCAAACCGGGCGCGCCGCTCATGCGCCGCACGCCTGCCGTGCAGGGCACGCCCGGTTTCGACATCAGCGGCAAGGTCCTCGAACCCGCAAAAATAGAAGACCCGCCTTTTGCCCTTCCCCTGCCCGGCGCCAAGCCGTCAGAAGAAGACCCCGACCTTCTGGTGGCCGAGATTGCCGGCGCACCCAAGGTCATGCCGCGCGGCGTATCGGTCGCGTCGCTGGTGGAGATCGAGGCGGTCAACCTGGACAGCGGCAATATCGATTTCGACGGAACGCTGCGGGTCAAGGGCGACATTCTGGCCGGCATGCGGGTGCGCGTCACGGGCGATGTCATCGTCTCCGGCACCATCGAGGCCGCCGAGGTCCATGCCGGCGGCAACATCACGGTCAACGGCGGCATCATCGGCATGACCGAGACCATCTCCACCGACGGCCAGGAGCAATCCCGCGCCGCCCGCCTGGTCAGCGGCGGCATGGTCAAGGCGCGCTTCATCCTGCACGCCGAGGTCGACGCCGCCAGCACGGTGGCCGCCGAGCGCGAGATACGGCAGAGCCTCGTCGATTCCGGGGAAAGCGTGGTGGTCGGCCCGCCGGGCGGACAGAACGGCATCATCGTCGGCGGACGCATCCGCGCCATGACATCGGTGCAATCGGGCGTCATCGGATCGGCGGCGGGCGTGCAAACCGATATCCAGGTAGGCCTGGATCCGCACGTGCACGCCCAGCGCAACGCATTGCAGCAAAAACGCCAGGACCTCACCGATCAGCAGGCCAAGCTGGAAAAGGTGGTGATGTTCCTGCACGCCAATCCGCAAAAGGACGTGGGCGGCATCGGGGAAAGGGCGCGCAAGACCTACAAGCAGACCTTCACCGACCTGGAAGCCCTGAAGGCCGAGGAGGCCGAGCTGATTAAGGCCCTGCAGCCCAAGGCCGACGCCTACGTGGCCGTCAGAAAGGTCATCCACAGCGGCGTTCGAGTACGCGTGGGCCACAAGGCGCGCGAATTCCGCGAAGACTACCCTGGCGGCAAGGTCCGGATAGGCCAGGACGGCGAGATCGCTTTGAGCTGAGGCATCAGCCGCCCGGCGGGATCACCGCCGTGACTTCTATCTCGACCTTGGCGCGGTCCTCGACCAGATCGGCCACCTCGACTGCCGTCATGGCCGGAAAGTTGCGCCCCATCACCTCGCGATAGTGCTTGCCGATGGCCGGATACGAGGCCACATATTCGCGCTTGTCCTTGACATACCAGGTCATGCGCACCATGTGCTGCGGCCCGGCGCCCGCTTCCCGCAAAACCGCCGCGATGTTCTCCAGCGTCTGGCGCACCTGCCCGGCGAAGTCGTCGGTCTCGAATTGCTGCTGGCCGTTCCAGCCTATCTGGCCGCCCACGAAGACCAGCCTGGATCCGGCGCTCATCTCGGTCATGACGCCATTGGAGTAGCCCTTGGGAGGCAGCCAATCCGGGGGTTGCAGAATGTTCATTACTTCGTCCTGTCTGAGGAAATTGGATTCAGGCCGCCGGCGCGGCGGGCACGAGATAGGCGGCCATGCGCTCGCGCAAGACCTGCGGCATGGGCGCGGGGCGAACGCTCTGCACATCCACGAAGACCAGCGTGGCATTGGCGGCCAGGCGTTGTCTCGCGTCGTCCCTGCCCGTGAAGCGCACATCGAAATTGATCGACGAGCCGCCGATGCGCCGCAGGGTCAGCTCCTGGCACAGCACGTCGTGCCAGCGGCTGGGCGCAGTGAAGTCGCACTGGATCGACGCCGTGGGAATGCCCAGATGCAAGTCGGTCAGCAGTCTGTGAAAAGAGTGGTCCAGCGCCTTGTCGAACCACTCTTCGACAAAATCGTTGATCATCTCGAAATAGCGCGGATAGAACACGATGCCCGCCG
>DAIDKG010000404.1 GCA_027450125.1 Bordetella sp.
CGGCCGGCATTGACCGCATCGAAAGCCACGGCCGCCGGATCGCCGCCCTCCTGCGCGATCACCGCCACATTGTTGCGGCTGCCCCATTCGACCAGCTGCTCGCGCGCCGCGGCGCGAAAGGTATCGCCCGCCGCCAGCAGCACGCTGGCGCCCTGGCGCTGGAAATCGTGCGCGAGCTTGCCGATGGAAGTCGTCTTGCCGGCGCCGTTCACGCCCGCGATCATCACCACCAGCGGCTGCGCGCGCTTGAGGTCGAAGGTTTTTTCCAGCGGCCGCAGATGCTCGGCCAGAATCTCGCGCAAGGCCGTCTTCACCTGCGCGGCATCTTCGATGCGCTCTTTTTTCACCCGGGCGCGCAGCGCGTCCAGCAGTTGCTGCGTCGCCTCCACGCCCGCATCGGCCATGATGAGCGCCGACTCCAGCTCCTCGAACAGATTCTCGTCGACCCTGACGCCCACGAAGAGCCCGCCCAGGCTCTGCCCGGTGCGCGACAGGCCCTGCTTGAGCCGGCTCAGCCACGACGCCCTGGGCGCAGCCGCGGACTCGGCCTCGGCCGGCGGCGCGGGGACAAGGGCAGGTTCGGCGGCCGGCGCGGATCCGGCCGCCTCCGGCCGAACCTCGGAATTCCCGGCAGGTGCCGCCGCGTCGGGCGCCGTCTCGCCGGGCGCCGGCTTTTTCTTGAAGAAACTGAGCATCCCAAAAGTATATTCGGAACCTCACGCCCTTGAAGGCGCGCCTAAAATCCCCCTCATGGCAGCCTCCACCCCTCGCATCGTCGCCGGCCAGTACCGCCGCACCCCCATCCCCGTGCCCGACGTGCCGGGCCTGCGCCCCACGCCGGACCGCGTGCGCGAAACCCTGTTCAACTGGCTCGCGCATCTCTGGGACAATGAATTCGCCGACAAGCGCGTGCTGGACCTGTTCGCCGGCAGCGGCGCGCTGGGCTTCGAAGCGGCCTCGCGCGGCGCCGCCCAGGTGCAGATGGTCGAGCGCGACAAGTCCGCGGCCGCGGCGCTGCGCGCCCTGCGCGACAAGCTGCATGCCGACGCCGTGCGCATCCATGCGGGCGACGCGCTCGAGGCTCTGCAGCGCATGGATGCCTCCCGCTACGACCTCGTCCTGCTCGACCCTCCCTTCAGGCAGGACTGGCTGCCCCGGCTCTGGCCCCTGCTGCCCGGCATACTGGCCGAAAACGGCCTGGTCTACGTCGAAGCCGAAGCCGCCTGCGCGGCCCCGCCGGGCTTTGAATTGTCACGGGAAGGCAAGGCCGGCGCCGTGCATTACCACCTCTTCCGGGTTGCCGCATCGCAACAACCGTAATTGCTGCATTGCAAAAATAGGTCAATAATCCCGGGTTCATAGAAAAGATGGTGCAAACCATCGTGGAAAGCGAGGAGCCAGCAAAATGATCACCGCCGTCTATCCGGGCACGTTCGACCCGCTCACCCGAGGCCACGAGGATCTGGTGCGCCGCGCTGCCGGCCTGTTCGACCGCGTCGTCGTGGGCGTGGCGCACAGCCGCAACAAAAAGCCCTTCTTCAACCTGGACGAACGCCTGGAAATCGCCAAGGAAGTCCTGGGCCATTACCCCAATGTCGAGGTGCGCAGCTTCGACGGCCTGCTCAAGGATTTCGTGCGCGAGCAAGGCGCCGCGGTCATCGTGCGCGGCCTGCGCGCCGTCTCCGACTTCGAATATGAATTCCAGATGGCCGGCATGAACCGCCACCTGCTGCCCGACGTCGAGACCCTGTTCATGACGCCCTCGGACCAGTACCAGTTCATCTCGGGCACCATCGTGCGCGAGATCGCGCAGCTGGGCGGCGACGTCAGCAAGTTCGTCTTTCCCTCGGTCGAGCGCTGGCTCCAGGCCAAGGCCAAGGCGCACCGCGAACAGCTGGACTGATCCGGGCCCGCGCCGGGCGTCAGGCCCGGCGATCCGGCCAGCGCACCTGATCCATGTCGGGGTGCACCTTGAACAGGCGGCACGGGATGCCGATGAAATTCGACATCCAGGCCGCAGCCAGCTGGCCTTCGTCCACCACATCCAGTTCCTGCCCGTCCAGCGGGATGCGGCGGCGCACGCTGTCGTCGTCCTCGATCACGTCCAGCGGGATGTCCATGCGCAGCATGCCCGGCGCTTTGAGCACCAGATAGCCCATGCGCAACTGCACGTCGATCTCGGCCAGCTTGGGAAACAGCGCGCGGTTGAGCCACTGCCCCGCGTCGTTGGCCACCAGCCAGCGCCTGTCGTAGGCCGCCGCTTCGGGTTGCGGGGTCAGGCCGCACTCGGCCACCGGCTGGTATCCGCTCATCTTCGCTCCAAGGTCTGGGGTCATCGCAGCCCGAATGGTAGCAAAGCCCCGGGCGGCAACAAACCCGCGCCCTGCGCCTTCGCCCGTCGGCCAAAACGGCTCGGGTACACTGCCTCGACGAGCATCGGACACGCCGCATCGAGGGTGGAGACATGACACAAAACACAGGCATCGTCGGCTTGGGCGCCATGGGCATGGGCGTAGCCCGCTCGCTGCTGCGCAACGGCCTGAAAACGTACGCTTTCGACCTGCGCCAGAACGCGCTGGCGCAATTTCGCGCCGAGGGCGGCATCGCCTGCGCCGACCCGGCCGAGCTGGGCCGCCAGTGCAGCGCGGTCGTGATCCTGGTGGTCAATGCCGAGCAGACCGACGCCGTGCTGTTCGGCGCCGACGGCAGGCCTGGCCTGGCCGATACCCTGCAGGCCGGCTCGGTCGTGCTGGCCTGCGCCACCGTGGCGCCCGCCTATGCCAGGAGCCTGGGCCAGCGCCTGCGCGAACGCGGCCTGCTGATGCTTGATGCGCCCGTCTCGGGCGGCGCGCTCAAGGCCACCGCGGGCACCATGACCATGATGACCTCCGGCCCCGCAGAGGCCTATGCCGCCTGCGAGCACGTGCTGGCCACCATTGCCGGCAAGGTCTACCGCCTGGGCGCCGAGCACGGCATCGGCTCCAAGGTCAAGATCATCAACCAGCTGCTGGCCGGCGTGCACATCGCCGCTTCGGCCGAGGCCATGGCGCTGGGGCTGCGCGAAGGGGTGGACCCGCAGGCACTCTTCGAGGTCATCACGCACAGCGCCGGCAATTCGTGGATGTTCGAGAACCGCGTGCCGCACATCCTGCAGGGCGACTACACCCCGCTGTCGGCCGTGGACATCTTCGTCAAGGACCTGGGCCTGGTGCTGGACACCGCGCGCGCCAGCAAATTCCCGCTGCCGCTGTCGGCCACCGCGCACCAGATGTTCATGCAGGCATCGAGCAGCGGTCACGGCGGCGAGGACGACAGCGCGGTCATCAAGATCTTCCCGGGCATCGCCCTGCCCGCCGGCAAAGACTGAAGGGCACGAGACATCATGACGCAGGAATCGCCTCGGGACACGCCGCTGCTGGGCTGCATCGCCGACGACTTCACCGGCGCCACCGACCTGGCCAACATGCTGGTGCGCGAGGGCATGCGCGCCATCCAGACCATCGGCATCCCGGCCGCGCCGGTGCGCGGCGCCGACGCCATCGTGGTCGCGCTCAAGTCGCGCACCATCGCCGCCGGCCAGGCCGTGGCGCAGTCGCTTGCCGCGCTGCGATGGCTGCAGGAACAGGGCTGCAGGCAGTTCTTCTTCAAGTACTGCTCGACCTTCGATTCGACCGACGCGGGCAACATCGGCCCCGTGGCCGACGCCCTGCGACAGGCGCTGGGTGCGGACCTGGCCATTGCCTGTCCGGCGTTTCCGGAGAACGGCCGCACCGTCTACCGCGGCCACCTGTTCGTGCATGATGCGCTGCTCAACGAGTCGGGCATGCAGAACCATCCTCTCACGCCCATGCGCGACGCGAACCTGGTGCGCGTGCTGCAACGGCAAAGCGCGGGCAAGGTCGGCCTGATCGCCGCGACCGAGGTCGGCCGCGGCCCGGCCGCCGTGCGCGAGCGCATGGCGGCGCTGCGCCGGGAAGGCGTCGCCCTTGCCATCGCCGATGCCATCACCGACAAGGATCTCTACACCCTGGGCGAAGCCTGCGCCGGCATGCCGCTGGTCACGGGCGGGTCGGGCCTGGCGCTGGGCCTGCCGGGCAATTTCAGGCGCGCCGGACTGCTGCTCGATGCCGGTGCGGCCACGCGTGCGCTGGAAGGCCTGGACCGGCTGCCCGCGCGCGGCGTGGTGCTGGCCGGCAGCGCCTCGCAGGCCACGCAGGATCAGGTCGCCCACTGGCTCGCCCGCCGGCCTGCGCTGCGCATCGATCCCCTGGCCCTGGCGCGCGGCGAGGACGCCGTGTGCCGGGCAATCGACTTTGCGCAGGCGCATGCCGACCAGGCCGTGCTGATCTACGCCACGGCCGCGCCAGACCAGGTGCAGGCTGCCCAGGCGCAACTGGGCGCCGAACGCGCCGGACATCTGGTGGAACAGGCCATGTCCGCCATCGCCAAAGGTCTGTACGCGCGCGGGGTGGCCCGCCTGGTGGTTGCCGGCGGCGAGACCTCGGGCGCCGTCGTCCAGGCCCTGGACGTGCGCGCGCTGCGCATCGGTCCGCAGATCGACCCGGGCGTGCCGGCCACGCTGGCCGTCGGCGCGAACGGCCAGACGCTCTGCGCGCTGGCCTTGAAATCGGGCAACTTCGGCACGGTGGATTTTTTCGAGAAAGCCCTGCGCGCCCTGGGCGCCACGCATTAGGACCTGTAGACGCCAACCCGACGGAACACGCCGCATGAGCCATATCACGGATAGCCGCACTGCCGACGAAAACCGCCTGCGCGAGGAAATCTGCCGCGTCGGCGCCTCGCTGTTCAACCGCGGCTACACGGTGGGTTCGTCGGGCAACATCAGCGCGCGCCTGCCCGACGGCTGGCTCATCACGCCCACCGATGCCTGCCTGGGCCAGCTCGATCCGGCACGACTGGCCAAGGTCGCGAGCGATGGCACGCAGGTGTCGGGCGAGCGCGCATCCAAGACCCTGGCTCTGCATCGCGGCATCTACGCCAACGACGCGGCGGCGCGCGCCGTGGTCCACACGCATTCGACCCATCTGGTGGCGCTGAGCCTGGCGGGCGTCTGGAAGCCCGAGGACGTGGTGCCGCCCATTACGCCCTATTACGTGATGAAGGTCGGCCACGTGCCGCTCATCCCCTACGACCGCCCCGGCGCGCCCGCGGTGGCCGAGCAGGTCGCCGCCCTGGCCGGCAGGGTGCGCGGCGTGCTGCTCGAACGCCTGGGCCCGGTGGTGTGGCACGAATCGGTGTCCAGCGCAGCCTTCGCGCTGGAGGAGCTGGAAGAGACCGCCAGGCTGTGGCTGATGCTGCGCGGCGAGCCGGCTCCCTTGAGCGCAGCCGCCATCGACGAGCTGCGCCAGGCCTTCAAGGCGCGCTGGTAAGCCGGCAATCGCGACCGGACTCGGCAACTGAACAACCCATCGACTTTCCGGAGCCGCACATGAGCTTGAAATTCGCTGCCAATCTGAGCTTTCTCTACCAGGACCTGCCTTTCCTCGATCGCATCACCGCGGCCGCGCGCGACGGCTTCGAAGGCGTCGAATATCTCTTCCCCTACGACTTCCCCGCACGCGAAATCCGGCAGCGCCTGAACGACGCGGGCATCGCGCAGGCGCTTTTCAACGCCCCTGCGGGCGACTGGGGCAAGGGCGAGCGCGGCACGTCCTCGCTGCCCGGGCGCACCGAGGAATTTCGCAGCGGAGTGCTCAAGGCGCTGGACTACGCCGGCGAGCTGGGCAACACCCGCGTGCATGTCATGGCCGGCCTGTTGCCGGCCGACGCCGACAGGGACGAGCGCCTGGACCTGTACCGGACCAATGTGGCCTGGGCCGCGCAGCAGGCCGCCGACCGCGGCATCACCCTCGTGCTCGAACCCATCAACCAGCGCGACATGCCGGGCTATCTGCTGAGCTATCAGCAGGACGCCCTGGCCGTCATCGATGCCATCGGCGCAAGCAATCTGCTGGTGCAGTTCGACTGCTATCACTGCCAGATCATGGAAGGCGACATCGCCATGAAGCTGCGCGCCATGATCGATCTCATCGGCCACGTGCAGGTGGCCAGCGTGCCCGGCCGCAACGAACCCGACGGCCAGGAGCTGAACTATCCCTATGTATTCCAGGTGCTGGACGAGCTGGGATATGCCGGCTGGGTCGGCTGCGAATACAGGCCGCGTGCCGACACCCGCACCGGACTGGGCTGGCTGCGCGCATACCGGCAGTCCGTCGGCCGCTGAATGCCGCGCGGCAAGTTCGACGCGCCGCGCAGAACGCAAGCAATGACAATACCGATACATTGGAGACAGGCATGGCCAACAAGGTACTGATCACCGGCGGCGCCGGTTTTCTGGGCAAAAAACTGGCCCGCAAGCTGCTCGAGCGCGGCCAGCTCGGCGGCCGCGCCATCGACAAGCTGGTGCTGCTCGATATGGCGGCGCCCGCCGAGCTGAACGATCCGAGAATCGAAACCCTGGTCGGCGACATTTCCGATCCTGCCCTGCTCGCGCGCGCCGTCGACCGCGATACGCAATCGGTGTTCCATCTGGCCGCCGTGGTCAGCGGCGCGGCCGAGGCCGATTTCGACCTGGGCATGCGCATCAACCTGGATGCCTCGCGCCACCTGCTGGAGCGCTGTCGCGCGCTGGGACACGCGCCGCGCGTCATTTTCACCAGTTCGGTGGCGGCCTTCGGCGGCAAGCTGCCGGCGGTGATCCCCGACGATTTCGCGCCCATGCCCATGAGCTCCTACGGCGCGCAGAAAGTCATGGGCGAACTCATGGTCAGCGATTACAGCCGCAAGGGGTTCATCGACGGCCGCACCCTGCGCATGCCTACCATCAGCGTGCGTCCGGGCAAGCCCAACGCGGCGGCATCGAGCTTTGCCAGCGGCATCATCCGCGAACCGCTGAACGGCGCGACCGCGGTGGCGCCCGTCTCGCCCGAGACACGCATGTGGCTGATGTCGCCGCGCCTGGCGATCGAGAACCTGATCCACGGCCACGAGGTGGACGCGGCGGCGATCGGCTTTCCGCGCAGCATCAGCCTGCCGGGCCTGTCGGTGTCTGTGCGGGAGATGGTGGCCGCCCTGCGCGAGGTGGCGGGCGACGCGGTGGCCGATCGGGTGCAGTGGGAACCGGACGAGGCGATCAAGCGCATCGTCGAGTCCTGGCCCGGCGAGTTTGCGGCCACGCGGGCCAAGGCCCTGGGGTTCACCGCGGATGCGAGTTTTGCGGATGTGATCCGGGCCTATATGGCGGATGAGTTGGGGCGCTGAATTTGGGAGAGCCTGAACCGTCGCATCGGATTCCCGATACACCGAAAGAGTCCGAAACGAGGACCAGCCGACCGGAGCCGGCCGGGCGCGTATCGGAATCCCCGCGGTCCTGTCGACGGCAGATCAAGACCTCAACGGCCGCAGCTCAACGAGCAGCACAAACTCAGCGCAACTCGAACCCGAGATTGGCCAGCGCCTCGCGCAGGCG
>DAIDKG010000405.1 GCA_027450125.1 Bordetella sp.
GCCAGCATCACCAGGTCGGCGCGCTGCGCCGCCTCGGCGGCGCTCACAGCTTCGTCGATCAGGCCCAGCCCGCAGGCGCGCTCCAGGGACTTCGGATCGCGGCCTACGCCCAGCACGCGTTCTACCCGGCCGGCGCGCCTCAGGGCCGCGGCGAAGGAACCGCCGATCAGCCCGACGCCGACCACGGCCAGCACCGGGATGCGCAACGCGCTCATGCGTTCCCCTTGGCACCGCCCAGGCGGCCCGGCGCGTTCATTTGTTTTGCAGGATCTGAGTCAGCGCCTCGATGAAGCGCTCGTTCTCCTGCGGCAGGCCAATGGACACACGCAGCCATTCGGGCAATCCGTCATTGGCGGTGGGACGTACGATGATGCCCTGCTTGAGCAGCTCGAGATTGATGCGCGCGGCATCGCCCACGTGCACCAGCACGAAATTGCCGTAGCTGGGCACGTAGCGCAGCCCCAGCTTCTCGAAGGCTTGCGACAGCTGCGCCTTGCCGGCCTTGTTGCTCTCGTAGGATTGCTGCAGGAACTGCGCGTCCTTGAGCGCCGCGATCGCCGCCGCCTGGGCCAGCGTGTTCACGTTGAAGGGCTGGCGCACGCGGTTGAACAGTTCGGTCAGGCGCGGCTGCGCGATCGCGTAGCCCACGCGCAGCCCCGCCAGGCCATAGGCCTTGGAGAATGTGCGCGACACCACCAGATTGGGATAGCGGCGCACCAGCTCCACGCTGTCGAAACGCAGTTCGGGATCGAGGAACTCGTTGTAGGCCTCGTCCAGGACAACCGTAACGCGGTCGCCGTGGGCGGCGTGGACCCGGGCCAGGAAAGCGTCGATTTGCGCGCCGGTATGGAAGGTGCCGGTCGGGTTGTTGGGGTTGGCCAGGAACAGCAGGCGCGTATCGTCGGCGATGGCATCGAACATCGCCTGCAGGTCGTGGCCGTAGTCCTTGGCGGGCACCATGATGTGGCGTGCGCCGCGCGCCTGCGTGGCCAGGCGATACACCACGAAGGCATATTGCGCATACACGGCCGAGCTTTCCCGTTGCAGCAGCGTCATCGCTATCATTTCGAGCAGATCGTTCGAACCGTTGCCCAGGGTCAGCCAACTCATGGGCACGTCGTAGCGCGAGGACAGGGCCGATTTCAGATCGAAACCGTTGGCATCCGGATAACGCGCCAGCGTCGCAGCCGCCTCGCCCAGCGCCGCGCGCGCCGAAGCCGGCATGCCCAGCGGGTTTTCGTTGGAGGCCAGTTTGATGATGCGCTTGGGATCGAGCCCGAACTCGCGGGCCAATTCTTCGATGGGCTTGCCGGCCTGATAGGCCGGCAGGTTGCCGATATAGGACGGTGCTGCGAAATCTTGCTTGCTCATGTCTGGCTCGATGTCTCGTGGATGTTGTCGGAATCCGTCACTGCGTGCCGCCGCGCTCGGCCTATTGGGCCGGATACGAACCCAGCAGCTTGAAATACGCCACCTGCTTTTGCAGGATGGCCAGCGCCTTGGCCACCGCCGGATCGTCGCGATGGCCTTCGATGTCGACGTAGAAGTAGTACTCCCACTGCCCCGTGCGTGCCGGACGCGACTCGAAGCGGCTCATGGACACGCCGTTCTCGGCCAGCGGCGCCAGCATCTCGTACACCGCGCCGGCCCGATTCGGCACGGCCAGTATCAGGCTGGTCTTGTCGCGGCCGCTGCCCGTCGGCTGGATGCGGCCGATGGCCAGGAATCGCGTGCGGTTCTGAGTGTCGTCCTGGATACCGGCCTCGACCACCGACAACCCCCAGGCCGTCGCCGCGGTCTCGCCCGCAATCGCGGCCACGCTGGCGTCCTCGGCCGCCACGCGCGCCGCCTCGGAGTTGCTGGCCGCCGCCGCCGTGCGCAGATCGGGATAATGGCGCGCCAGCCAGCCCTGGCACTGGGCCAGCGCCTGCGGATGCGCCGAGATCGTGGTGATGCCGTCCATATTGCCCGAACGCGTCATCAGGCAGTGCCGGATCAGGAGCGAGCGTTCGCCCAGGATCTTCAGCGGCGAGTTGAGCAGCAGATCCAGATTGCGATTGACCGCGCCTTCGGTGGAATTCTCGACCGGCACCATGCCCACCTCGGCCTGGCCGGCCTCCACCGCGCGGAACACCTCGTCAAAGGAGGAACACGGCAGGCCGCTGACCGCGCGGCCGAAATGCTCGTAGGCGGCCTGCTCGGAAAACGAGCCGCGCGGCCCGAGATAGGCCACCGTCATGCCGCGTTCCAGCCCGCGGCAAGCGGAGATGATCTCCGTCCATACGGCGGCGATGGCCGTATCGGGCAGCGGCCCTGGATTGCCGTCCTGCAAGGCGCGTATGACCTGCGCCTCGCGCTCGGGCTTGAGCACCGGACCGTCGGCGTGCAGTTCGTGCTTGACCGCCCCGACCTCCTGCGCCGCGCGGGCGCGCTGGCTCAGCAAATCGAGGATCTGCGCGTCGAGCGCGTCGATGCGCGCGCGCAGGGGAGCCAGTCTGGCCTGCAATGTCTCATCCATGGCGGCGCTCGAATTCCTTGAGGTAGTCGACCAGGGCCTGCACGCCTTCGAGCGGCATGGCGTTGTAGATCGAGGCGCGCATGCCTCCCACGCTCTTGTGCCCTTTCAGGGCCAGCAGTCCGGCCTCTTCCGCACCGGCGAGAAAGGCTTCGTTGAGCGATTCGTCGCGCAGCACGAAAGGCACGTTCATGCGCGAACGCAGCGGCTTGTGCACCGGATTGCGATAGAAACCACTTGCGTCGAGGTAGCCGTAAAGCAACTCGGCCTTGGCGAGGTTGGCGGACTCGACGGCCGCGACGCCGCCCTGCGCCTTGATCCACTTGAACACCAGCCCAGCCACGTAGATGCCGAAGGTGGGCGGCGTGTTGTAGCGCGAATGCTCGGCCGCCACATTGGCGTAGTCGAAGGCCGATGGACAGATGGGCAGCGCATGGCCCAGCAGGTCGCGGCGCGCGATCACCACGGTGACGCCGGCCGGGCCGACGTTCTTCTGCGCGCCCGCGAACACCAGGCCGGTTTTTTCGATGGGCAGCGCGCGCGACAGGAAATGCGAGGAGGCATCCACCACCAGCGGCACGTCGGGGGCTCCCAGCGCGGCCATGTCCGGCCAGTCCATGTTCTCGACGCCGCCTATGGTCTCGTTGCTGCACAGGTGCAGGTAGGCGGCGTCCTTGTTGACCGTCCAGGTGTCCATGCCCGGCACCCAGGTCCAGGGCAGTTGTTCGCGGCCGTCGATCCGGGTGGCCAACGCGCTGGACGCGACGATGCGGGCGTCGCCGTAGCGGCCCGCCTCTTTATGCGAACGCACGGACCAGTGGCCCGTCACCAGGAAGTCTGCCGCGGGGCTGGCCCGCCGTCCCATGAGATTCATGGGCACGATGGCGTTCTCGCCCAGGCCGCCGCCCTGCATGAAGAGGATGGCGTAATCGGACGGCAGGGACAGCAGGTCGCGCAGATCGCCTTCGGCTTCGTCGCAGATCTGAACGAACTGCTTGCCGCGATGGCTCATTTCCATCACCGACATGCCGCTGCCATGCCAGTCCAGCATCTCGGCTGCCGCCTGCCGCAGCACGGCCTCGGGGATGGCGGCCGGGCCGGCCGAAAAGTTCCAGGGACGCGCCATACCGCTGCTCCTTCGCCTCTACTGTGTGTCCTGCTGCGCCGCAGCGCCGTCGTCCGGTTCTGCGCCCTCTTCCTCGTCGGCGTCGCTCTCGACCACGCGGCGCACACCCGACAGGCTGCTGCCGTCGTCGACGTTGATGAGCGTAACGCCCTGCGTGGCGCGTCCCATCTCGCGGATCTCGCTCACGCGGGTGCGCACCAGCACGCCGCCCGTCGTGATGAGCATGATCTCGTCGGTCGCATCGACCAGAACCGCTCCGACCACCCGGCCGTTGCGCGACGAGGTCTGGATGGCGATCATGCCCTTGGTGCCGCGGCCATGCCGGGTGTATTCGACGATGGAAGTACGCTTGCCATAGCCGTTCTCGGTAGCGGTGAGCACACTCTGCGACTCGTCGCCGGCCACCAGCAGCGAGATCACCGTCTGGCCGTCCTCGAGCATCATGCCGCGCACGCCGCGGGCGTTGCGGCCCATCGGACGCACGTCGTTTTCGTCGAAGCGCACCGCCTTGCCGGAGTCGGAAAACAGCATCACGTCGTGCTGGCCGTCGGTCAGGTCGGCGCCGATCAGGTAGT
>DAIDKG010000406.1 GCA_027450125.1 Bordetella sp.
CCTCCTTCGGGCGGCCGTGCGGAGGCTGACATGAAATCCATCACCATCAAAACCGCTGCGCTGGCGCTTGTGCTGGGCCTGGGCGCGGCGTGCGGCACCGCCAGTGCCTGGGGCGGGCGAGGCTACCACCATCATGGCGGGGGCTTTGTCATCGGCGCGGCCCTGGGGCTGGCCGCGGGGGGCACCATCATGGCGTTGAGCCAGCCGGCCTACGCCTACCCCAGCCCTTTCTATGCGTCGCCGCCCGTGTTCTATCCCGCGCCTGCGGTCGTCTATTCCTCGCCGCCGGTGGTGTACGCCTCGCCGCCCGTGGTGTATTCCACGCCGCCGGTGGTAGTTGCGCCGCCGCAGACCGTGGTGGCCTCGACCGATGTGGCCGCGTATCCCCTGCACGGCCAGAGCGCTGCGCTGCAGGCCAGCGACCGCGCTGCATGCGAACGCTGGGCCTCCGGCCAAAGCGGCTATGACCCCGCCCAGGCTTCGCAATGGACTACCAGCGCGCAGACCTCTTCGTATACGCGCGCCATGGGCGCCTGCCTGAAGGGCCGAGGCTACAGCATCAACTGAGGCCTGCGCAGCGGCGGCGCGCCCTGTCCCGTGGGGGGCAGGCGCCGGGGCCGCCCATCACACGCCGCCCGCGTAGCCTTGCTGGCGCCAGGCCTCGAATACCGTCACCGCCACCGCGTTGGAGAGATTCAGGCTGCGCTGGCCGGCCCGCATGGGCAGGCGCAGGCGCTGCGGCATGTCGAACAGGGCCAGATGCTCGTCCGACAGGCCTGCCGTCTCGCGGCCGAACACGAACACATCGCCCGGCTGGAAAGCCACGTCGCCCACGCGCCGTTCGGCGCGCGTGGTCATGGCGAAGATGCGCGGCGCGGTCGCGCCCGTCGCCTGCAGGGCCAGCGGCAGGCTGTCGTGCACCTGCACGGGTTGCCATTCGTGATAGTCCAGCCCGGCGCGGCGCAGCCTGGCGTCATCCAGATCGAAGCCCAGGGGCCGCACCAGATGCAGCTGCGCGCCGGTATTGGCGCAAAGACGTATGGCATTGCCCGTATTGGGCGGGATTTCGGGGCAGACGAGAACGACGTGGTACATGCCGCCATTATCTCAAAGCGGCTTGGGCGTGCGTGCCGCCACCCATACGGTGACGCTGGCGGCGCCCGCGGCCAGCAGGGCCCGCGCCGCCGCGTCGGCCGTGCTGCCGGTGGTCATCACGTCGTCCACGAGCGCGACGCGCAGGCCGTCGAGCCGCTTTGCGCAGGCGTAGGCATCAAGCGCTGCCGCCTCGCGTTCGGGCCGGGGCAGGCTGGCCTGGCGCGCAGCGCCTTCGTGGCGGCGCCGTAAAGCGCCGCGCAGCAACCGCAGCTCCAGGCGCAGGGCGACGCCCCGCGCCAGTTCGCCGGCCGGATTGAATCCGCGCTGGCGCAGGGATGCGCGGCTGGCCGGGACCGGCACGACGGCGTCGATGGGAAGGCGCTCCGCATCCGGTCCGACGCTCGCGAGCGCTTGGGGGCCATGCGGCGATACTGCGCCACGCGCTCCATGGGTCGCGCGCACGGCCAGGGCCAGCGCCTGCGACAGGGCGCCGGCAACGACATGGCGGCGCGCGCCCTTGTAGCGCTTGATCAACGCATCGAAAGGGTCCGCATAGTCGAATGCGGCCACAGCGTGCGCGAAGGCCGGCGGATGCAGGGCGCATTCGACGCACAAGCCGCCGTGCCTGCCGGCCTGCGTCGCGGTCAGGCGCAGGGCGCAGCGCGGGCACCGCCGCGCCGTTGCCTGGCCGAGTGCGGCTTGCGCGCAGGCGGCGCACAGCAGTCCCGCGCGGGCCGCCGCATCGCAAGCGGGGCAGTTCGAACCCATGCCCGCCAGCAACCTGCGCCCGAAGCGGGGCACGCCGCGCCGCGCGGCTGTCCATGCTGCAGCGCACGAATGCGGGATAATGCGGGCAAGCGCCGCGCAGACCTTGCCGCACGCCATGAGCCGATCCTCCCTGAAGTCATCCGGCCCGCATCACACCATGTTCATCGCCGAGCCGCCAGGCCAGGCGCGATAGAAATGTCCCAGCCCGATACACCGCCTTCCCTGCCCCTTTCCCCTGCGCACGTACGGCGCCAGTTCGCCCGCCGCGGCGACTTGTCCGAGGCGCAGTTCCTCTACGGCGAGGTCGCCCGGCGCATGCTGGGACGACTGGCCTATATCCGCCTCGATCCCGCTCGCATGCTCGATGCCGGCTGCGGCGCGGGCGACAACCTCGCACTGCTGCGCGAACGCTATCCGCAAGCCGGCTACATCGGCCTGGATCATTGCGAACCCTTGCTGGCGCATGCGCGCCGGCGCTTCCAGCCGACCGGCGTGGGCGCCTGGCTCCGGCAACTGACGGGCAAGGAGGGCAAGGCCTCGCTGCAATATGTGCAGGCCGACCTGGCCGACACCGGCCTGGAACCCGAATCGCTGGACCTGGTCTGGTCCAACCTGGCCCTGCATTGGCATCCCGAGCCGCATGCCGCGCTGGCCGAATGGCGCCGCGTATTGCGCGTGAACGGACTGGCCATGTTCTCCTGCCTGGGGCCGGGCACGCTGCGCGAATTGCGCCAGGCCCTGGACGACGCGGGCCTGCGCACCGCCACGCCCGGCTTCGTGGACATGCACGATTTCGGCGACCTGCTGAT
>DAIDKG010000407.1 GCA_027450125.1 Bordetella sp.
CGCGCTCGGCGCGGGTGGTGAGCGCACCGGCATCGGACCCTGCGCCTGGCTCGGTGAGGCAATAGGAGGCCAGCTTTTCGCCGCTGGTCAGCTTTTCCCCCCAGAGTTCCTTGACCTCGGCCCCGCCCCACTGTCCCACCATCCAGGTCGCCATATTGTGGATCGTGAGAAAAGCTGTGGTGGACGGATCGAACGCCGCCATTTCCTCGAATACCAGGGATGCGTCCAGGCGCGGCAGGCCCAGGCCGCCGATATCCTGGCCGGCGTACATGCCGCAAAAACCCAGTTCGCCGGCTCTTGCGAAGGCCTGCCTGGGAAAGATGCCTTCCTCGTCCCAATGTGCAGCATTCGGCGCCAGTTCGCCCTGGGCGTAGTCGCGCGCCGCCTGGGCAAAGGCCTGTTGCTCGTCGGTAAGTTGCAAATCCACGCTGTCTCCCCCGGATAGTATGCGGATGTTTTCCGCTTACGTTAACGTAAAGTTCATGTCGATTATCTTACGCCGGGTTTGCGTCATTTTGTGTGCTCTGCCCTGCTGCCTTGCCGTCCGGTTTTCTCCCGATGCGCCCGGCCCCGCTTACGCGCCGGTGCTGGCGGCAGGATGGCCGCTGCAGCGGCCGCGCAAAGCCGGACGGGCAAGGGATCTACAGCAGGCCTGGCGGCCGTTCCCGGCCCTGCTGCGCCTGCGCGGCGCGCCGGTGCTCGGCGCGGCGCCGGCGCGACTCCTTGGGATCGAAGCTCAGGGCGCGGTAGATCTCCACCCGGTCGCCGTCCGCCAGCACTGCGCCGGGCGACACGCGCTTGCCGTATATGCCCACGCCCAGCGCCCAGATGTCGATATCCGGAAAATGCCGGGCGAAGTCGCTCGCCGCCAGCGCCTGGGCTACCGTGGCGCCCGGCGCCAGCGCTAGGTCGCACCGCCAGACGCTATCGCGCATGGCATGGCAGACCTGTACGCGAACGCACGCGCCGGGCGCTGCGTCATTCGCCATACCTGGCCTGCGCGCGCTTGGTGAAGGAGTCGATGAAGCTGCTCGCAATGCGGTTGAATACCGGCCCCACCACGGCTTCCAGCGCGCGGCTGGAAAACGCGTAGTCCAGGGTGAAAACCACCTTGCAGGCGTCATCGGACAAGGCCTGGAATTGCCAATGTCCGGCGAGGCTGGAAAATGGGCCATCGACCAGCTCCAGATCTATGCGCCTGGGATAGTCGTGCAGATTGCGGGTGGTAAAGCGCTGCTTCAGGCCGGCGAAGCTGATGAGCACCGAGGCCTGCATGCCGTTTTCGTCGCGCGCTTGCACCTGGGTCCCGCCGCACCAGGGCATGAATTCCGGGTACTTTTCCACGTCGGCGACGAGGTCGAACATCTGGGCCGCCGAATAAGGAACGAGGACGGAACGCTTTACGGTGTGCATCGATCAGGGCAAATAGCTAGAATTACAAGATTTTACCGGCTTTGCGCCACCCTATTTGTTTTCTTATGAGCATCATCGACAACCGCAAGGCCTCGCACGATTACTTCATCGAGGATCGCTACGAGGCAGGCATCGCGTTGCAAGGATGGGAAGTCAAATCCATCCGGGCCGGCCGCGTGCAGCTCAAGGAAAGCTACGTGATCGTGCGCGAGGGCGAGCTGTACCTGCTGGGCATGCATGTCAGTCCGCTGGCCACCGTTTCCACGCACATCCACCCCGAGGCGACACGCACGAGAAAACTCCTGCTGCACGCGGAGGAAATCCGCAAGCTGATCGGCAAGGTGGAGCAGCGCGGCTACACGCTGGTGCCGCTGAACCTGCACTACAAGAACGGCCGCGTGAAGCTGGACTTTGCGCTGGGCCGAGGCAAGAAGCTGTACGACAAGCGGGATACGGCGCGGGACAAAGACTCGCAGCGGGAAGTCGAGCGCGTCATGAAGCATGACACTCGCAATAGCCGGCGGGATGACTGAGTCCGCTTCGCACAGGCAGGAAAGACCGCGTCCATAAGGGGCCGAGCCTGGCCCTGCGCAGTTGCGACGCTCGCCCGCCGCACCGACATCGCAACTGCTTCAGTCCTGCGGCCAGCGCTGCAGGCGTCTGCAGCATGCCGTCACGCGCGCCGGCCGGGTTCCTTGGGCCCTGACGCCTTGACCACCGACATCGCTGCTGCGATCAGTCCGCCCACATCGGCCAGGTTGGCCGGCAGTATCAGCGTATTGCCCTGCTTGGCCACATTGCCGAAGGCCTCGACATAGCGCTCGGCGACTTTCAGATTGACCGCCTCCATGCCGCCCGGCTGCTCGATGGCGTGCGCAACCTGGGTAATGGCCTTGGAGGTGGCTTCGGCAATGGCCACCACCGCCGTCGCCTCGCCTTGCGCCTG
>DAIDKG010000408.1 GCA_027450125.1 Bordetella sp.
AAATGAAGACGTAGCTGGTGCTGAACTGCTCTTGCAGGTCCATGAACAGGTTCAGGATCTGCGCCTGGATCGAGACGTCCAGCGCCGAGACCGGCTCGTCTGCCACCACAATTTGCGGATCGAGGATCATGGCGCGGGCGATCGCCACCCGCTGGCGCTGGCCGCCGGAGAACATGTGCGGATAGCGCCGGGCGTGTTCGGGGCGCAGGCCCACGATCTTCATCATGTGCGCGATGCGCTCGGCGCGCTCGCCGGCCGTGAGCGGCGTGTTGATCGCCAGGGGTTCGCCCAGGGTCTGGGCGACGGTCTTGCGCGGATTGAGCGAGGCGTACGGGTTCTGGAAGACCATCTGCACACGCCGGCGCAGGGCCGCGATCTGCGCCTTGTCCGCGTGCGCGGCGTCCTGGCCGTCGACCGTCAGGCGTCCGGCGGTGGGCGGTTCGATCAGCGTGAGCTGGCGCGCCAGCGTGGACTTGCCGCAGCCGGACTCGCCGACCACGGCCAGCGTGCGCCCGCGGGTGAGCGCAAAGGACACGCCGTTCAATGCCTTGACGGTGCCCGTCTTGCCCAGGCCGCGCTTGACGGTGTAGTGCTTGGCCAGATCCTGGGCCAGGAGCACGGTCTGCGTGTCGTCGGCTTGTCGGGGCGCCTGTTGTGCGGGAGCGTTCATTGGGCACCTGCGTGAGTCGGGTTGAGCGGATGGATGCAGCGCGCCAGGGCGGCATCGGCGCCGCCCGGCAGGGATTGCAGCGCCGGCCGCGCCGCGTCGCATTCGCCGGTATGGTGCTTGCAGCGCGGGGCGAACAGGCAGCCGGGGGGACGGTCGTCGCGCCCCGGCACCATGCCCGCCAGCGCCGACAGCCGCCGCGCTCCCTTGTTGTGCTCGGGGATGGCCGCCAGCAGCGCCTCGGTATAGGGGTGGTGGGGCGCGGCGAAGATGTCGGGCACCCGGTTGGTTTCGATGACCTGGCCGGCGTACATCACGGCCACGCGCTGCGCGACCTCCGCGACCACGGCCAGATCGTGTGAGATCAGCACCAGCGCCATGCCGCGCTCCTTCTGCAGGCGCATCAGCAGCTCCATGATCTGCGCCTGGATCGTGACGTCGAGCGCGGTGGTCGGCTCGTCCGCGATCAGCAGCTTGGGGTTGCAGGCCACCGCCATGGCGATCATCACGCGCTGGTTCATGCCCCCGGACATCTGGTGCGGGAAATTCTCGATGCGGTTTTTCGCATCGGGTATCCCGACCTGGTCCAGCAGTTCGAGTGCGCGCGCATGCAGGGCCGCGCCGCGCAGGCCCTCGTGCAGGCGCAGCACCTCCTTGATCTGGTAGCCCACGGTGTAGCTCGGGTTCAGGCTGGTGAGCGCGTCCTGGAACACCATGGCGATGTCCTTGCCCACGATGCGGCGCCGCTCGCGGCCCGTGGCGTTGAGCAGGTCGCGCCCGTCGAAGGTGATCGAATCGGCGCTCACCTTGCCCGGCGCGTCGATCAGGCCCATCAGCGCCATCATCGTCACGCTCTTGCCCGAGCCCGATTCGCCCACGATGCCCAGCACCTCGCCCGGCGCCACCGAGAGATCGACCCCGTCCACGGCGGGCAGGCCGTTGAAGTCCACCGCCAGGTTGCGCAGGGTCAGCAAATCCTTGTTCGTATTCATGTCAGGCCATCCGCTTGAGCTTGGGATCGAGCGCGTCGCGCAGCCCGTCGCCCAGGAGATTGATCGCCAGCACCGAGATCAGGATGGCCAGACCCGGCATGGTGACGATCCACCAGGCGCTGTCGATATAGTCGCGCGCCGAGGCCAGCATGGTGCCCCACTCGGCTGTCGGCGGCTGCACGCCCAGGCCCAGGAAGCCCAGCGCGGCCGCATCCAGGATGGCCGAGGAAAAGCCCAGCGTGGCCTGCACGATCAAGGGCGCTGCGCAGTTGGGCAGAACCTGCGAGAACATCAGGCGCAAGGTTCCGGCGCCTGCCACGCGCGAGGCGGTGACGTATTCCTTCTGCAGCTCGCCCATGGCCGAACCGCGAGCCAGGCGCACGTAGCCGGGCAGCGCGACGATGGCGATGGCGAACATGGTGTTGGTCAGGCCCGGACCGATGATCGCCACCACGGCCACGGCCAGAAGCAGCGAGGGCAGCGCCAGCAGCACATCCATGAGCCGCATGATGGGCGCGTCGGCCCAGCGGAAGAAGGCGGCGATCAGGCCGAGCACCACGCCGGGGATGAGCGCAAGCACGACCGAGACGCAGCCGATCCACAGCGACAGGCGCGCGCCGTACATCAGGCGCGAGAGTATGTCGCGCCCGGCCTCGTCGGTGCCCAGGACGAATCGCCACTGCCCGCCGTCGAGCCAGGCGGGCGGGGCTTGCAGGGCGCTGCGGTACTGCCGGATGGGATCGTGCGGCACGATCCAGGGCGCCAAGAGCGCGACCAGGATCAGCGCCAGCACCACCACGCCGGCGGCCACGGCGCCCTTGTTGCGCGAGAAATTGGACCAGAATTCTTTCATGACGCGCTTTACCTCGTGTGGCGGATGCGGGGGTTGAGCACGCCGTAGAGCAGATCGACGACCAGGTTCACCAGGACCACCAGCGTGGCGATCATGAGAATGCCGCCCTGCACGACCGGGTAGTCGCGGCGGTTGATCGCATCGATCAGCCATTTGCCGACGCCCGGCCAGGAGAAGATGGTTTCGGTGAGAACGGCGCCGGCCAGCAGGGTGCCGACCTGCAGGCCGATGACGGTGACCACCGGGATCAGCGCATTGCGCAGCGCATGCGCGACGATCACGCGCATGGGCGACAGCCCCTTGGCGCGAGCGGTGCGGATGTAGTCCTCGCGCAGCACCTCGAGCATGGCCGAGCGGGTCATGCGCGCGATCACCGCCAGCGGGATGGTGCCCAGCACGATGGTGGGCAGGATCAGGTGCGAGACCGCGGACTTGAACGAGCCCGGATCGGTGCCGGGCAGCAGCGAATCGATCAGCATGAAGCCGGTGACGTGCGGGATGTCGTACTCGACCGAAATGCGGCCCGACACGGGAGTCCATCCCAGCTTGGAGGAAAAGAGCATGATCAGGATCAGGCCCCACCAGAAGATGGGCATGGAGTAGCCTGTCAGGGCCGAACCCATCACGCCGTGGTCCACGGCGGTGCCGCGCTTGAGCGCGGCAAAGACGCCGGCGGGCAGTCCTACCAGCAGGGCGAAGATGAGCGCGCAGAGCGAGAGCTCGACGGTGGCCGGAAAGCGCGCCATGAATTCGCTCATCACGCTGGTGTTGGTGATGATGGAGGTGCCCAGGTCGCCGTGCAGCGCGTGCTCGACGTAGTGCAGATACTGCATCGGCAGCGGTTCGTCCAGGCCCAGGCGGTGCATGGCGGCCGCGTGCATGGCCGGATCGACGCCGCGCTCGCCCATCATCACTTCGATGGGATCGCCCGGGATCAGGTGTATGAGTGCGAACGCCAGGACCGTGATGCCGATGAACGTGGGTATCACCATGCCGATACGGCGCAATACAAAGCGGAACATGGTCTGTTCCCCCGAAAAACTAGAGAATGAAACATAACCGGCGACAGGGGCGCGGGGCCCCTGTCGCCGGACCTGGCTCGGCAGGTCTTGCGACGGGCGCTCGACCGGCCGACAGGAACTACGCGAGCGGCATCACTTCATGCTGACGCCGTCAAAGCGCAGGTAGCCGAGCGATTCGACGCGCATGCCGACCACCTTCTTGCTGACGGGCAGGTACACGATCGAGTTGGCGATCGGCGAGTAGGGCAGCTGCTGCGCGAAGATCTGCTGCGCCTGCGTGTAGATCTTGGTGCGCTGCGCCTGATCGGCCGTGGTGCGGCCCTTCTGGATCAGGTCGTCGAAAGGCTTGTAGCACCACTTGCCGAAGTTGCTGCCGTTCACGGCGTCGCAACCCAGCAGCGTGCCCAGCCAGTTGTCCGGGTCGCCGTTGTCGCCGGTCCAGCCGATCAGCATGGAGTCGTCTTCGCCTGCGTGGGCGCGCTTGATGTACTCGCCCCATTCATACGACACGATCTTGGCCTTGACGCCGATCTTGGCCCAGTCGGACTGGATCATCTCGGCCATCAGGCGCGCGTTCGGGTTGTATGGACGCTGTACCGGCATGGCCCAGAGCGTGAGATCGAAGCCGTTGGGCAGGCCCGCCTTGGCCAGCAGCGCCTTGGCCTTGGCCGGGTCGTACGGATTGCCCTTCAGGTTCGGGTCGTAGGACCACTGCGTCGGCGGCATCGGATTGGCTGCGAGCTGGCCTGCGCCCTGGTACACCGCCTTGATGATTGCCTTCTTGTTGATCGCCATGTCCAGCGCCTCGCGCACCTGGACGTTGTCCAGCGGCTTGTGCGTGGTGTTGTACGACAGGTAGCCCAGGTTGAACCCCGGCTTGGACAGCATCTCGATCTTCGGGTCGGCCTTGAGCGAGGCGACATCCGCCGGGAGCGGATAGACCATGACCTGGCATTCGTTGGCCTTGAGCTTCTGCACGCGCACGTTGGCGTCCGGCGTGATCGAGAAGATCAGCTTGGACAGCTTGACCGCGCCCGGCTTCCAGTAGTCGGGGTTGCCGTCAAAGCGGATCGTGGCGTCCTTGGTGTAGCTCTTGAAGATGAAGGGGCCCGTGCCCAGCGGATACTGGTTGATGTTCGAGGCCTTGCCGATCTTGAGCAGGTGGTCGGCGTATTCGGCCGAGAGGATCGAGGCGAATTCCATCGCCATGTTCTGGATGAACGGCGCGTTCGGCTCGTTCAGCTCGAACTTGACGGTGTAGGGATCGACCTTGACGACCTTGGAGATCAGCTTGTCCATTCCCATATCGGTGAAGTACGGGAACGAAACCGGATAGGCCTTGTTGAACGCATTGTTCGGGTCGAGCATGCGATCGAACGTGAACACCACGTCGTCGGCGTCGAAATCGCGCGTGGGCTTGAAGTACGCGGTGGTCTGGAACTTCACGCCGTGGCGCAGGTGGAAGGTGTAGGTCTTGCCGTCGGGCGAGACATCCCACGAGGTGGCCAGGGCCGGCTCGACCTTGGTGCTGCCGCGCTCGAACTCGACCAGGCGGTTGTAGACGGTGAACGTGTTGGCGGTGAAGTCCGTGCCGGTGGTGTATTGGGCCGGGTCGAAGCCGGCCGGACTGCCTTCGGAGCAGTAGACCAGCGTCTTGTTCGGAATGCTGGATGCGTGCGCGAGCGAAACGCCAGCCATGGATACCGCGGCCGCGGCAGCAAGCGAAGTCAGTCGCGCGGCGCGCAACAGCTTGTTTTCCCTCATGTTTTCTCTCCTGTTCGGTCCCGGGCGGGGCCGGGAGTGGGCGCGATTTTACAAGAGCCCCAATCGCGGGCACAGGTGGTTAGTCCTAGTGTTCCGTCCCGGCATTCCGTGGGCGCAAATCCGAGAGGGACGGATTGCGGGCCTTTCCGCGCCTGCAGGGCCTAACGCATGCCTGTCGACCAATCGATGGCCGGCAGTCCCTGGGCCTGCAGCCAGGCGTTGGCCTGGCTGAAGTGGCCGCAACCCAGGAAGGGCGCGGGCGGCCGGCTGGCCGACAGGGGCGAAGGATGATTGGCCTTGAGCACCAGGCGCGGACCGCCCGCGGGCAGCTGGCCCTGCTTGGCCTGGGCGTGGCCGCCCCACAGCATGAAGACCTTGGGGTGCGGCTCGGCCGCGACCGCGTTCATCAGCGCGTCGGTCACGGCCTCCCAGCCGCGCCGGGCATGCGCGCCGGCCTGGCCGTCTTCGACTGTGAGCGAGGTGTTAAGCAGCAGCACGCCCTGGGCCGTCCAGGGCGCGAGATCGTTGCCGGCGATGCGCGCCTGCGGCGTGTCGCGGGCGATTTCCTTCTGGATATTGCGCAGGCTGCGCGGCGTGGGGCACGCGTCGGGCACGGAGAAGGCCAGGCCCTGGGCCTGGCCGGGGCCGTGGTACGGGTCCTGTCCCAGGATCACCACGCGCACCTGCGCCGGCAGCAGCGCCTGCAGCGCGCGGAAAGGACGCGACGGGTAGATCTTCGCGCCTTCGGCCAGGCGCTCCTCGACAAAGGCGCCGACGGCCTGCAGCGCCTGCGCGGCGCGAGCCGATTGCAGGCAGGCGCGCCAGGGTTCGGGCAGGTTCGCGGCCTCGGCGGCCAGGGCGCCGGGTTGCAGGCGATTGCTGGAAATGTCGTCGTCAAAGAGAGGCATGGATG
>DAIDKG010000409.1 GCA_027450125.1 Bordetella sp.
GCCATGGCGGCGCCCTCTGAGTCGGGGCAGTCCGAAGGGACTTTGGCCGCCTGAGGCGGCGGCCAAACCCGACTCAGCGTAGCCGCCATGGCCACACCCCTGCGGCAGACGGGTTAGCACGGACAACCCCCTCTATAATCCATGGTTTAGTCCAAATATAGACACCGCCCGGATTCCATGCAGGATCGCTACCAGCCCACCGCCGTCGAAGCCGCTGCCCAGCAAGACTGGCAGGCCCGCAACGCCTACCTCGTCACCGAACACGCCCAGAACTCCGATGGCTCCGAAAAGCCCAAGTTCTACGCCTGCTCCATGCTGCCTTACCCCAGCGGCAAGCTGCACATGGGCCACGTGCGCAACTACACCATCAACGACATGATGACGCGCCAGCTGCGCATGCGCGGCTACAACGTCCTCATGCCCATGGGTTGGGACGCCTTCGGCATGCCGGCCGAGAACGCCGCCATCAAGTCCAAGGTGCCGCCGGCCAAATGGACCTACGACAACATCGCCTACATGAAGAAGCAGATGCTGGCGATGGGCCTGGCGATCGACTGGTCGCGCGAGATGTGCGCATGCGATCCCGATTACTACAAGTGGAACCAGTGGCTGTTCCTCAAGATGCTCGAAAAGGGCATCGCCTACCGCAAGACCCAGACCGTCAACTGGGATCCGGTCGACCAGACCGTGCTCGCCAACGAACAGGTCATCGACGGCCGCGGCTGGCGCTCCGGCGCGCTGGTCGAAAAGCGCGAGATCCCCGGCTACTACCTGCGCATCACCGACTACGCCGACGAACTGCTGCGCGAAGTCCAGACGGGCCTGCCCGGCTGGCCCGAGCGCGTGCGGGTCATGCAGGAAAACTGGATCGGCAAGTCCGAGGGCTTGCGCTTCGCCTTCCCCCACCAGATCCAGGGCGTGGACGGCAAGCTCATCCAGGACGGCAGGCTCTATGTCTTCACCACCCGCGCCGACACCATCATGGGCGTGACCTTCTGCGCCGTGGCGCCCGAACATCCGCTGGCCGCGCACGCCGCGCAGTCCGATGCCGGGATCGCCGCCTTCATCGAAGAATGCAAGCAAGGCGGCACGACCGAAGCCGAGCTGGCCACCCGGGAAAAAGCCGGCATGCCCATCGGCCTGTCGGTCACCCATCCCATCACCGGAGAGCAGATCCCGGTGTGGGTCGGCAACTACGTACTCATGAGCTACGGCGACGGCGCCGTCATGGGCGTACCGGCGCACGACGAGCGCGACTTCGCGTTCGCCCGCAAATACGGCCTGCCGATCAAACAGGTCGTGGCCGTCGAAGGCAAGGCCTATTCCGACGCCGCCTGGCAGGAATGGTACGGCGACAAGCAGGTCTGCACGACCATCAACTCGGGCAAGTACGATGGCCTTGCACACAAGCAGGCCGTCGATGCCGTGGCAGCCGACCTGTCGGCCAAGGGCCTGGGCGAAAAGCAGACCACCTGGCGCCTGCGTGATTGGGGCATCTCGCGCCAGCGCTACTGGGGCACGCCCATCCCCATCATCCATTGCACCGACTGCGGTCCGGTGCCGGTGCCCGAGAAAGACCTGCCCGTCGTGCTGCCCGAAGACCTCATCCCCGATGGCAGCGGCAATCCCCTGGCCAAGAACGAAGCCTTCCTGACGTGCGCCTGCCCAAAGTGCGGCAAGCCCGCGCGCCGCGAAACCGACACCATGGACACTTTCGTGGATTCGGCCTGGTATTTCATGCGCTACACCTCACCCGGCAACGACGGCGCCATGGTCGATGCCCGCAACGACTACTGGATGCCCATGGACCAGTACATCGGCGGCATCGAGCACGCCGTGCTGCATCTGCTGTACGCGCGCTTCTGGACCAAGGTCATGCGCGACATGGGCATGCTCAAGTTCGACGAACCGTTCACCAAGCTGCTGTGCCAGGGCATGGTGCTCAACCACATCTACTCGCGCCGCGCTGCCCACGGCGGCATCGAGTACTTCTGGCCCGAAGAAGTCGAGAACGTGTACGACGCCAAGGGCGTCATCCTGAGCGCCAGGCTCAAGGCCGACGGTTCGCCGGTGGACTACGGCGGCGTGGGCACCATGTCCAAGTCCAAGAACAACGGCGTCGATCCGCAGTCCTTGATCGACACCCAGGGTGCGGACACAGCCCGCCTTTTCGTCATGTTCGCCAGCCCGCCGGAGCAGACCCTGGAATGGTCCGACTCCGGCGTGGAAGGCGCCAACCGCTTCCTGCGCCGCCTGTGGTCGCTGGCCCACGCCCAGCGTGAAGCCGTAGCCCGCGGCATGGCCGCCGGCTACGACTGGCCCCAGGCTCACGCCTCGGTCAAGAATCTGAGGCGCGAGATCTACGGCCTGCTCAAGCAAGCCGACTACGACTACCAGCGCATCCAGTACAACACCGTGGTGTCGGCCTGCATGAAAATGCTCAACGCCATCGAGTCGGCCAAACTGCCCGAAGGCACGGCTGCGGATGCGGCGCTGGCCGAGTCCCTCGGCATCCTGCTGCGCGTGCTGTACCCTGTGGTGCCGCACATCACCTGGCAACTGTGGCGCGACCTGGGCTACGCCCACGAGCTGGGCGATCTGCTCGACGCGCCCTGGCCGCATGTCGACGAGGCTGCGCTGGTGGCCGACGAGATCGAACTGATGCTGCAGGTGAACGGCAAACTGCGCGGCTCGCTGCGCGTGCCGGCCAAGTCATCCAAGGAAGACATCGAGCAGCAGGCGGCGGCGCATCCGGAAGCGGCCCGCTTTCTCGAGGGTCGTCCGGCCAAGCGAGTGATCGTGGTGCCGGGCAAGCTGGTCAACGTCGTCGGTTGAGGATCACGCAATGAATCACGCCTGGCTGAGCCTGAGCACGCGCTCCCGCTGGTTTCTTTCCGCCGCGGGCCTGGCGCTGCTCGCGCTGCTGAGCGGATGCGGCTTCCAGATGCGCGGCGAGACGCCCCTGCCGTTCAACACGCTGTATGTCGGCGTGCCCCACAACACCCACTTCGGCGCCAATCTGCGGCGCGCCCTGCGGGCCGCCTCGCCCAATACCCGACTGGTCGACACGCCCAAGCAGGCCCAGGTCCTGCTGCAACAGGTCGCCAACCAGCGCCTGATCAACGACACGACCCTCAATGCGCAAGGTCAGGTCGAGGAATACGAACTGGGCATACGCTTCACCTTCCGCGTGATCGACCCGAAGGGCAATGCCATCCTGCCCGACACGACATTCACCACGTATCGCGAACTGCCCTACAACACCAGCGCCTCCCAGGCCTTGAGCAGCCTGATCAATTCGCTGTACGACGCGATGGAGCAATCGCTCATCAACCGAATCCTGCGGCGCCTGGCTGCCCCCGATGTGCGCGAGAACTATGCCCGCCTGGAACGCGGCGAGGTCGACGCAGATCATCCCGTCTACGACGTGAACAAGGTGCAACCCGTTCAAAGCATGCCTCCCGGCTGGGCCAATCCCCCCACCCTGCTGGACGGCGCGCCCCGCTGACATGGCGACCGCCCTGGACGCCGGCGGTCTGGCCGGCCACCTGGCGCGCGCCGGCCAGACGCTGGCGCCGCTGTACACGGTGTCGGGAGACGAGCCGCTGCTGGTCATCGAAGCTATCGACGCCTTGCGCGCCGCGGCCCGCCAGGCCGGATACGCAGACCGCACCTCCCTGGTCATGGACGCGCGCAGCGACTGGAGCGCGGCGCTGGCAGCGACGCAGACCATCTCGCTGTTCGGCGATCGCAGCCTGCTGGAAATTCGGCTCGACAGCGGCAAGCCGGGCAGGACTGGCGGCGAAACCCTGGTGCGCCTGGCAGATCAGGCGCGCGCCCAACCCAACCCCGATGTGCTGGTCATCGTCGCCCTGCCGAGGCTGGACAGGGAAACCCGCAACAGCAAGTGGGCCATGGCCCTGGCCGCAGGCGGCGTCATGGTCGATATCGCTACCATAGACCGCCCGCAACTGCCTGCCTGGATAGGCGCTCGCCTGGCGCTCCAAAACCAGCGTGCGGACAAGGCGGCGCTGGAGTGGATGGCCGACAAAGTCGAAGGCAATCTCCTGGCCGCACACCAGGAAATCCAGAAACTCGGCCTGCTTTATCCGGAAGGCGCACTTTCGACCGAAGACGTGGAGCGCGCCGTGCTGAACGTGGCCCGGTACGATGTATTCGGCTTGCGCGATGCCATGCTGGCCGGCGACAGCGCGCGCACGCTGCGCATGATCGAAGGCCTGCGCGCCGAGGGCGAAGCCGAGCCGCTGGTGTTGTGGGCCGTCGGCGAGGAAATCCGCCTGCTGTCGCGCCTGGCCGATGCTCGTCAGCAGGGGCAGGACCTGGGCGGGCTCATGCGCCGCCTGCGCATCTTCGGCAACCACGAGCGCCTGGCGCTGCAGGCGCTTGGGCGCGTTCCGCCCAGATCCTGGCCCGCGGCGGTTCAACATGCACACGAGGTGGATCGCCTCATCAAGGGCCTGCCCACCGCAGGCCGGATGTCCGACGCCTGGGAAGAAATGGCCCGCCTGGCCCTGCGGGTCGCCGCGGCAGGCAGTCGCGGCTGATTCACGCCGGTTCGCGCACTCGAGCCGCGCTGCCGCCTGCAGTTGCCGAGCCCAGTCCTGCGGCAGTAGGGTCGCAGAATCCGGCGCCGTCGACGAGCACGGGAACTACGCAGGACGGCACCGGCCCCTCAAGAATACAAGCCCGGCACCTTGAGAACGCTGCCTCGGCGCCGCGGGATGCCGGCAGCGCAACACCGGCTAAACTCACTCCCATGAGCACCATAGAACACATCATGCTGGCCATGGGCCAAAAGGCGCGAACCGCAGCGCGCAGCACCATGCTGGCCAGCGCCAGCCAGAAAAACCGCGCATTGCTGGCCATGGCCGACGCCATCGCCGAACACCGAGGCGAGCTGCAAACCGCCAATGCCCAGGACGTGGCCGAGGCTCGGAGCGAGGGCATCGATGCCGCCCTGCTCGACCGGCTTGCGCTGTCCGATCGCCATATCGCCCAGATGCAGGAAGGCCTGCGCCAGGTCGCGGCTCTGCCCGATCCCGTCGGGAGCATTACCGCCTCGACGCTGCGTCCCAACGGGATGCGCGTGGCGCAGATGCGCGTGCCGCTGGGCGTCATCGGCATCATCTACGAATCGCGCCCAAACGTCACCATCGATGCCGCGGCTCTGTGCCTGAAAGCCGGCAATGCAGCCATCCTGCGCGGCGGCCGCGAGGCGCTGCGCTCCAATCTGGTCCTGGCCAAGGCGGTCGGGCTGGGCCTGGCCGCAGCCGACCTGCCGACGGAATCGGTCCAGGTCGTGGAAACCACCGACAGGGCGGCAGTCGGCGCGCTCGTCACCATGACCGAGCATGTCGATGTAATCGTGCCGCGCGGAGGCAAGGGGCTCATCGCCAGGCTGGCCCAGGAAGCCCGCGTTCCCCTCATCAAGCACCTGGACGGCAACTGCCACGTCTACATCGATGAAGCGGCCGACCAGGACAAGGCGTACGACATAGCCTACAACGCCAAGACCTACCGCTACGGCATCTGCGGCGCCATGGAAACCCTGCTGGTGCATGCCGCGGCGGCAAAGGCCGTATTGCCCAGGCTCGGCAGGGCCCTGCACGACCACGGCGTCGAACTGCGCGGCTGCGCGCGGGTACAGGCACTCCTGCCTTACGCCATCGCTGCCACCGAAGAAGACTGGGGCATCGAATATCTGGCGCCGATACTCGCCATCAGGATCGTCGACGATATCGAACAGGCCATGGCTCACATCGCGCGCTGGGGCTCGGGCCATACCGATTCCATCGTCACGGAAAACCTGGCGGCAGCCAGGCGCTTCCAGCGCGAGGTCGACTCCAGTTCGGTCTATGTCAACCTGCCCACCTGCTTTGCCGACGGATTCGAATACGGCCTGGGCGCGGAAATCGGCATTTCAACCAACCGGCTGCACGCACGCGGTCCCGTCGGCCTCGAAGGGCTAACCACGCTCAAGTGGGTGCTCGAAGGCAACGGCCAGACCCGGGGATGATCCATGCACAGCCCGGCCCTTGTCCTGCTCTTTCAGCTCACCTTCGGCATCTTCGTGCTGTGCTTCGCCATCCTGCTGATCAGCGGCTTGCTCCTGTTCTATGTCAGGCACGAGCGGGTAAACGCCGTCATGCAGCACCCATACCTGCAATACAAGCCGTTCCGGCAGCTGCCTCTTACCATCCGCGCCACCATCGTCCTCGACTATTACCTGCACCTGGCGCTTCCCAAGGGCCGCTTCTGGGTAATCGGGCAGGCAAACTACTTGCTCTCGCACATCGACCCGTCCCGGGTTCCCCGGGGCGTCAAATGGCTGATCTACAGTTTCTGGACCGCGTGCTGGCTGGGCTTGGTCGACATGATCGCGCTCTGGGGCGTGCTGTCGCTGGGACAGTGAACCGGACGAAATCGTCCAATCCATATGAGGCTCGAGCATGACCGACATCACCCATGACCCGGCTCTGGGCCGCTTCGCCTGCACGGTCGACGGGCATCCCTGCGAGCTCGACTACCGACTCGACGGCAGGCGCATGACCATCATGCACACCGGGGTTCCGCCCGAGGTCGGCGGCCGAGGCATCGCCGCCGGCCTCACCCGCGCCGCGCTGGACACTGCGCGCGGCCACGGCTGGCAGGTACTGCCGCTGTGCTCCTACGCCCAGGCCTATATCCGGCGCCACCCCGAATACGCAGACCTGCTCGGATGAACCATCGCGCCGGATCCGCTACCACATGCCCCTGCGGCTCCGGGTTGCAATACCCCCTATGCTGCGGCCGCTGGCACGAGGGCAGGCAGTATCTGCAAGCCCCGACAGCCGAAGCGCTGATGCGTTC
>DAIDKG010000410.1 GCA_027450125.1 Bordetella sp.
CGCCTCGACCAATTCGTCGCGCCGCATGAACAGCGCCAGCCGGCCGCGGATCACGTCCAGCAGCAGGCGCTCGTAGGCGTCGGCGCGGCGCACCTTGTACATGGACTGGAAATCCAGGTCCAGATGCGTGGACTGCAGACGCATCGCATCGCCCGGCTCCTTGGCCAGGAAATACAGACGGATGCTTTCCTCCGGCTGCAGCCGGATCACCAGCCTGTTGGCCGTGTGCTGGCCGGCCGGGTTCTCGAACAGCGAATGCGGCACGTCGCGGAAATTGATCACGATCTCGGCCAGGCGCTCCTGCATGCGCTTGCCGGTGCGCAGGAAAAAGGGCACGCCGGCCCAGCGCCAGTTGGCGATCTCGGCCCGCAGCGCGACGAAAGTCTCGGTGCGGCTGTCGGCCGGAATGTTCGCTTCGTCGTGAAAGCCCGGCACCGGCCTGCCGCTCACCGCGCCGGCCTTGTACTGGCCGCGCACGGTCTTTACCGCCACATCCTCTGCGGTAAAGGGCTTGAGCGCCTTGAGCGCCTTGAGCTTCTCGTCGCGGATTGCATTGGCCTCCAGACTGGCCGGAGGCTCCATCGCTACAATGCACAGCAGCTGCAGCAGATGGTTCTGCACCATGTCGCGCAGCGCGCCGGTCTTGTCGTAGAACTCGCCGCGGCCTTCCACGCCGATGTCTTCGGCGATGGTGATCTGTACATTGTCGACCCACTCGTGCCGCCACAGCGGCTCGAACAGCGCATTGCCGAAGCGGATCGCCATCAGGTTCTGCACCGACTCCTTGCCCAGGTAATGATCGATGCGATAGACCTGGTCTTCGTGAAAGTAGCGCGCCACCGCGGCATTGATCTCGCAGGACGACTCCAGGTCGTGGCCGAGCGGCTTTTCCAGCACCACGCGCACCGACGGGCGATTCAACCCGACCGCGGCCAGGCGCTCGCAGATCGTGGTGAACAGGTCCGGTGTGGTGGCCAGATAGCAGACCGTGACGCGCTCGGCATCCGTGCCGAGCCGCTGCGCGAGGCCGGCATAGTCGTCCGATGCGGATGCCTCCAGCTTGTGGAAGTCGATGCGCCGGACAAAAGCAGTCCAGGCAGCCGGATCGAAGCCCTGCTCCACGTGCGGGCGCGCCTTCTCCTCTACCTGGGCCAGATAGCCCGCGCGCCCGAGGTCCTTGCGCCCCAGCGCGACGATACGTCCGTCCTGGTGCAGCAGTCCTGCCTTGTGCGCCTGGTAGAGCGCGGGCAGGAGCTTTCTCATGACCAGGTCTCCGGTGCCGCCGAACAGCACCATATCGAAAGCCGGCGTGGTCGCCATGCAATGCCTCCATCGTTGCCGAAGATCGCAGATATCTTATGTAGCAATACTACTTCTTCTTTACGAAAAATGTGTAGTAAAACTACAATGCATGCTCCGCTTCCCGATTACAGGATGACCATCATGGCGCTACACCCCGTTCTGGCGGCCGTCACGGACCGCATCGTCGAGCGCAGCCGCGGTACCCGCGCCGCCTACCTGGCCCGCCATCGGGCAGCCTATCGCCAGAAGGTCGAGCGCAGCCAGCTCGGCTGCACGAATCTGGCCCATGCCTTTGCCGCCATGCCGGCGCACGACAAGATCCTGCTCAAGCAAGCGTCGCGCCCCAACCTGGCCATCGTCTCGGCCTACAACGACATGCTGTCTGCGCACCAGCCGCTGGGAGCCTTCCCGGCCTGGATCAAGCAAGCCGCCCAATCGGCCGGCGCCACGGCCCAGTTCGCCGGCGGCGTGCCGGCCATGTGCGACGGCGTGACGCAGGGCCAGGACGGCATGGAATTGTCGCTGTTCTCGCGCGACGTGATCGCCATGTCGACAGCAGTGGCGCTGTCGCATCAAATGTTCGACGCAGCGCTATACCTGGGCGTGTGCGACAAGATCGTGCCGGGCCTGTTGATCGGCGCACTCACCTTCGGCCATCTGCCGGCCGTCTTCGTTCCGGCGGGCCCGATGACCACCGGCATGTCCAACGACGAGAAAGCCAAGACGCGCCAGCTTTTCGCCCAGGGCAAGATAGGCCGCGAGCAACTGCTGGAGGCCGAATCCAAGTCTTACCACGGCCCGGGCACCTGCACCTTCTACGGCACCGCCAACTCCAACCAGATGCTGATGGAGATCATGGGCCTGCACCTGCCGGGTTCGGCCTTCATCAATCCAAACACCGCGCTGCGCGAAGCGCTCACCTACGAGGCCGCGCTGCGTGCCGTGGCCATCTCGGCCCAAGGCGAGCGCTTTACCCCGATCGCCGAGGTGATCGACGAGAAGGCCATCGTCAACGGCATCGTCGGCCTGCATGCCACCGGCGGTTCGACCAACCACACGCTGCACCTGGTGGCGATCGCGCGCGCGGCCGGCATCAATATCAACTGGGACGATTCCTCCGAGCTCTCCGCCGTGGTGCCGCTGCTGGCGCGTGTGTATCCGAACGGCAAGGCCGACGTGAACCACTTCCACGCCGCCGGCGGCATGGGTTTCGTGATCCGCGAGCTGCTCGGCGCCGGCCTGCTGCACGGCGACGTCAACACCGTCATGGGGCCGGGCCTGGAGCAGTACACCCAGGAGCCCTTCCTGGACGACGGCGCGCTGGTCTGGCGCGATGCGGCATCGGCCTCGCACGACCCGGACGTGCTGCGCCCGGCGGCAAACCCGTTCAGCGCCGACGGCGGCCTCAAGCTCATGACCGGCAATCTGGGCCGCGCGGTCATCAAAGTATCGGCGGTCAAGCCCGAGCATCGCGTGGTCCAGGCTCCCGCTCTGGTGTTCGACGACCAGAACGCGCTGCTCGACGCGTTCAAGCGCGGTGAATTGACGCACGACTTCGTCGCAGTGATACGCTTTCAGGGTCCGCGCGCCAACGGCATGCCCGAACTGCACAAACTCACTCCGGCGCTGTCGGTGCTGCAGGACCAGGGCCTGCGGGTCGCGCTGGTGACCGACGGCCGCATGTCGGGCGCTTCGGGCAAGGTGCCAGCGGCGATCCACGTGAGCCCGGAGGCCGTCTCGGGCGGTCCGATCGCGCGCGTACGCGATGGCGACCTGATGCGTGTCGACGCCGACGCAGGCGAGCTTGCCGTGCTGGTGCCGGCTGCCGAATGGGCCGCGCGCGAAGCTGCCGGCATTGATCTTTCCCACAAACAGCATGGCGTCGGCCGCGAGCTGTTCGCCGTGTTCCGCCAGAATGCCGACGCCGCCGAAGCCGGCGCGGCGTCGTTCCGCCTTCCCGATTGGCAGGAGTAGACATCGATGGATGCATTGAGCTTGTTGCAGCAAAGCCCGGTAATGCCGGTGATCGTCATCAAGGACCCGGACAGCGCGGTAGACCTGGCGCGTGCGCTGGTGGCGGGCGGCATCCGTTCGCTGGAGGTGACACTGCGCTCGGACGCCGCGCTCGAGGCCATCCGCACGATCGCCGCCGAGGTGCCGGATGCCATAGTCGGCGTGGGCACGGTGCGCAACGCCGCCCAGTTGGAGGCCGCGCTCAAGGCGGGCGCCCGGTTCGCGATCAGCCCGGGACTGACGCCCGATCTGGCCGCCGCCGCGCGCGGGCTGCCGGTGCCTTTCCTGCCCGGCATCGCCACGCCAGCCGAGGCGATGTGGGCAGCCGACTGCGGCTTTACCGTGCAGAAGCTGTTCCCGGCCGAAGCCGTCGGCGGCCGCACGCTGCTCAAGGCGCTTGCCGGACCGCTGCCCGATCTCAAGTATTGCCCGACCGGCGGCATCAGCCTGGCCAATGCCGCCGATTATCTGGCACTGCCCAATGTCCTGTGCGTGGGCGGCTCGTGGCTTACGCCGGAGGCTGCCGTAGCGGCGCGCGACTGGCCCGCCATCACCGCGCTGGCGCGCGCGGCCAGCGCGCTGGCCTGAACCGCAACGCGCCGGCGGGGGGTGAGCGCGCTCGCTGACTGGTCCGCCGTTAGCGCGTGCTTTCCCGTATCACCGGCCAGGCCCGCTGCATGTAGTACAGCATCGACCACACCGTCAGCACGGCGGCTATGATGATGAGCCAGCCGCCCAGGCGGCCCAGATCCACGCCATACAGCCTGCGGTCGTACAGCAGGCAGGGGATGGCGACCATTTGTGCGACCGCCTTGAATTTGCCCAGCCTGTGCACCGCCACGCTGGCGCGCGCCCCGAGAGTGGCCATCCATTCGCGCAGCGCAGAAATCGTCAGTTCGCGGCCGATGATGACGAGCGCGATGAACACGTTCACGCGGTTTATGTCCAGCAACACCAGAAGCGCGGCGCAGACCATGAGCTTGTCGGCCACCGGGTCGAGAAAGGCGCCGAAGGCCGAGGTCTGGTTCCAGCGGCGGGCAAGCCAGCCATCGAACCAGTCCGTCAGGGCGGCAATGATGAAGGCCCATGCAGCAAGCCCGTCGCGCACGGGCATGGGAAACCAGCTATCCGGCAAATAGAACAATCCCACCACCAGCGGGATCATGGCAATGCGCAGCCAGGTAAGGATGATCGGTACATTTAGGGGCATAGTGGGTGTAATGCTACATCAGCCGGGCGGAAGGAAAGGCCCCCATGCTGCGCCTTCGGCTTGCTGCCCCCCAAGGGGGCGTTTTCGCCTTGGGGCGGCCCGGCGGCG
>DAIDKG010000411.1 GCA_027450125.1 Bordetella sp.
GCCGCAGGCGCGCCGCGGCATGCGATTCGGCGCGCAGCCGGGCCTGATGCAGGCCTTCGACCAGACCGTGTGCGGCGCTCATGTCGGCAATAAACCAGTACAGCTCGCGATCGAGCAGCCCCGTATCCAGGCTGTCCACCCCCACGATGCCCGTGTCGATGCGGGCGAGCATGGCCGCGACGTGCGCGGCCAGCCATGGCCGCGCGTTCCAGGCCAGGCTGGACAAAGCCTCGCGCAGCCGGGTGTCGATATTGCCGCGCCGGCGCAGCAGGACGGCGAGCATGGCCAGGAAGCGGATGGCGTGAAAATCGCGATATAGCCGCCAGAAAAGAAGCTGGTCCAGCCGCCCGCGCAGCCGCCCCGTCAGATTGGGCAGGCTCCATGAGACCAGCACCATGCCGGCCGGCAAAACGAAAGCCCAGACGACCAGCGTGCGCCGCAGGCCGTCGGCCAGCGAGTAAAGGCTGCGAGTCACCGGACCCAGGTAGTCTTGCGGCAGACTCTGGAATACCTGCTGCAGCCGAGGCACCGTGAAATACGGCACGGCGCAAAGCAGCGCGCAGGCCACGCAGGCGCCCGCCAGGCCCGCAGCCACGGTAGCGAGCAATTCGGCGCGCAGCCTGCGTATCAATCGCGTCACATGGGCCAGATCCCGCAGCACCTCGGTCAAGGCCTCGCCCCCCGCCTGCTGGCCCGCGGCGATCAACAGGCATTCGTCCGCCGGCAACACGTCCGCCCACGCTGCCGCCAGATCGCCGCCTGACTCCTGGTAACGGCGCGCCCAAAGCCGGGACAAGCGGCCGCGCACCGACGCCGCGCCATAGCGCCCGGCATCGTCTTCGAAATGATCCAGCAAGGTTTTGCGCCCGCGCATGACCCGCAGCATGTCGGCCAGGTAGGCGTAGTAATCCGCCCGCACCGTCCTGAACCTCAGGGCATCCAGTCGCAGACGGCCTTGGCGCATCCAGCGCGACCAGGCCGCAGCCCATGTCCCCTGCCACCCGCCGCGAAGGGCTCTCATGGTGCGACCCGTCTGCGCGCCCATCCGCACAAGCCGAACTGACGGGCCAGCATGCGCGCATCGATCTCGCCCTGCAGGGCTTTGTAGACGGCACACAGGCTGACCGGCTTGCCTGTCATGTCGGCATCGGATGCGCAAGCGCGCGGCAAGCCGGCAAGATGGCGCATCAAGGCCGGATTGTCGCGGCGGCGTATGCAGTCGAGCAGGATGGCATCGTCCGCCGGCTCGAACATCTCGGCCACCACTGTGCGGCCGACGCATCCCGACAAGGCCATGCGCTCCAGCCCAGGGCGGGTGCACGCCGGGCAGCCCGCGGGATTGCGTACCCGCAGGCGGCCGGGGTCGGCATCGAATATGCGGCCGAATTCATCGGCCCAGGCACGCCAGGCCGGGCGTTCGTGATGCGTATGTTCATCGCGCGGCCCGGCTTCGCGCCACAAGGCATCGACAGGCAAGGCACAGACGGGACAAAGGCGCGGCAGGAGCATCTGGTAGGCCAGCAGCTTGAGCACGCCCGGCGTGGCCAGGAAATCCCGCGACACGCCGATGAAATCCGACGCCAGCCGCTCTGGGATCATCAGCGCCGACCCGGTGTGCGTGGTGGTGTAGACGCTGGCGCCGCTGCCGGCAAGATCCATGAACGCGCGGCCGGTCTCGTGATCGCGCACTTCGCCGATCAGCAGATCGTTCATGGCCGAACGTTTGATGGTGCGCAGCTTGGCGTCGAAAGGGTGCTGCGGCTCGGCCTCCAGCGACCGGCCGACCGTATTCTGCAGGGCGTTGCCGATGAGGTACTCGACCGGATCTTCCAGCGTGATGACCTTGCGCGCCGGATCGATGCCGCGCATCAAGGTGGCCAGCGTCGTCGATTTGCCCGACCCCACGATGCCCGCGATGACGATGGCGCCACCCTCGCGTTCGCGCGCGGCTTGCAGCGCCCTTTCCTGCGAAGGGAGATAGCCCAGCTGCGACAGCGTGGCTGTGCCGTCGGGCGTGTCCAGGCGCAGCAGCCGCAGGCAGACCGATGGCCCTGTATCGACAGCCAGCGAAGCCCAGCGCAGCGTGAAGGATGCGCCGTCGACCTGCATGACAATACGCCCCTGCTGCTCGATGCGCGGATCGAACACGGCGCCGTTGCCGCCGCGTACGTCCATCCAGGCGACGGCCAGTACTTCGAGCAGGGTGGAGGCCGCGATGCCTTCGAAGCAGTCGGGTGCCACATACGCGCCATTGATGGTGTAGCGCACCTGCGAGCGGGCGCCTCGCTCGTCGACATTGATGTGCAGGTCGCTCGCGCCCGCGCGCACGCCCCAGCGCACGAATTCCGCGAACATCGAGGCCAGCGCCGAACGGCGCATGCCGGAAGCCGGCATGCCCGCACGTTCGGCCAGTGTCCCGGGCAACTGCCCGCGCGCCAC
>DAIDKG010000412.1 GCA_027450125.1 Bordetella sp.
AGCAGAAGACTGGCCAGCTTGGCCAATTTGCTGCAAGGACGCTTGTGTATGGGCAATGCCAGCGCGGTCGTATTTCCCAGCCAGGCCGTCATTTGCCCGGCAGACAACAAGGGGCAGACTGCCCGGCCCTGAACGGCATCGGCATCGAGTATGGCAACGGCTTCGAGCATGTCGCCGCTGTCCACGCCCTCGACCATGACTTTCTTGCCCAGTGTGTGGCCCAGGCGGGTGAGGCGGTGGATGAAAAAAAGCACGCTGGTCGGGTCGTCGTCGGCGAGCGAGACGATGCTGTGATCGATCTTGATGGTGTCGAACGGCAGCTGGCGCAGGCGATCCAGACCGCTGTGCCCCGCCCCCAGGTCATCCGCGGTAATGTGGATGCCCATCTCCCTGATCTGCGCCAGCGTCCTGGCGGCGGCCGCATCCAGCACGTCGGAAGGTTCGGCCAGGTCAAGAATATGCAACGTCAGACGATCCGCGGGACAGTCGTGGCGCGCCATGGCAGCTTGTATCTCGCGCAAGTAACGCGAGTCGGCCAGCGCCTTGTAGCGCAGGTTGATGCCCAGGCGCCTGTCGCCCAGGCCGGCGCGCCGCCAGGATTCCCGGTCGGCCATGGCCTGGTTGATGCCCAGGCTGTAGAACGAGAAAAATTCGTCGGAGGACAGCAGCGGCTGAACCGTGGACGGGTGCATCAGCTGTTCGCCGTCCTGCAGATGGCACAGGGCGTAGATGCCCATCGGTTTGCCAGTGGCCAATTCGACCACCGGCTGGTAGTGCATGCGCAGGCCCCTGCCTTCCTGGATGAGCGCGCCCCAGCGCCGGCGCGCGTTGTAGGACATGCCCGGGATCGGGCCGGACAGCGCGAGCAGCCGCGAGCAGCCGAACAGCAGCAGGGTTCGCAATTGCTCGACGAACGCTTTTTGGTCTGCCGAGATCAGGCCGCCGGGATACTTGCCGTACAGGCACAGCACGGCGATGGGAATGTCGTCGGCGCGGCAAAGCGGGATGGCGATGACCGAGCGAAACGCGGCGTGCCGGGCGAAAAACGGCTGCCATCGGCGCATGTGCGGATCTAGCTCGACATTCAGGCTGCATTCGGTGCGGGTGCTGTACCAGGCGCGCCCCATTGTGGCGTGTTCGTGGGCGCCTTCGCCATAGGCGTCGGGCATCCTGCCCTGCGCGTCGATTTCGATCAGGCATTGCCTGACTTCGGGTATTCCGGCGATGTGCTCGTAATGAAAAATGCCCTGTTCGTCGGGTTTGGCAAAGGAGCAGCCGGCCAGACTGTCGTGGCGGATCAGCGTTTCGGCGGTCCGGGCGATCAGGTCGGCGTAGTTGTCGGTTTCCCATACCAACCGGGTGATCTCCTGCAGCAGGTTCTGCCGCAGGGCCTGCTTGCGCTGGTAGGCCTCGGCCTGCCAGGCCAGCGTGCACATCAGGCGCTGGGTCACAACGGCCAGAGCCTGGGCGTGCTCATGGGTGTCGATGCAGTGCCCGACGGCCAGGTACAGAATTTCCTGCCCCAGCATCAGGTCCAGCTGCGGCAGGCCGAGCCGCGTGTACAGGTGTCCGAGGCGCAAGGCTTCGTCGCGGTGACGTTCGGGCGTGAGATCGGGCGCGGCCAGCTCGAGCAGCGCGCCGCTCAGGCAGGACCGGAACTGCGCGAGCTCCTGCCCGGCCAGCATCTGGGGCAGGATGTCGCGGAAAATCGCATCCTGCTCGGTATGTTGATGGAAAAACGCCGCAATGTCCGCGGCGTGCGCCTGCATGGCCTGATGTAGCCTGGCCAGTTGGGAAGCGCAAGCCGGACCATATAGCGGAACCGGATCGTGGCACTCGGAAGATGGGCCGTGGGCGTTCATCCGAGCATGATACCTAGCGCGCGGCTCCCGGCCAACAAGCTGTGGAAACTTGGTAAATTAACCCACTTGCCGCAGTGCATCGCCTCTATATCGAATCGACATGTTCCGAGTTTCCGTCTCGCTTGCCGCGCTGGCTTTTCTTCTCACCGCTTGCGGGTCCACCCCCAATAACGCGGCCTACGAGCAGGAAAACTTCATACAGAACCAGACCTACTCGCGCTCGGTCAAGGCCAGCTACCGCGTGGCCTGCGATGCCGGCCGACGCGCCTTGCTCAGCCAGGGCTACAGTATCGACAAATCCACCGGCGACACGGTCAGCGGCCACAAGAACTTCGTCGATGGCGAGGGGCGCAATACGCAGATCACCTTCAACGTCAATTGCGCGCCCGACAGTACCGGCCCGAACGACTCGCAGGTATTTGCCAACGCGATCCAGGACAGTTTCTCGCTCAAGAAGTCCACGACGGCGGCCAGCGTGGGGGTCAGCATCCTGGGTAGCGTGTCGCTGCCCTTCATGTCCTCCGACGACGCGCTGGTCAAAACCAGCTCGGTGACCGTGACGCGGCCGCAGTTCTACAGCGGTTTCTTCGACCTGCTGCACCAGTACCTGGCCGTGGCCCAGCTCGAGCAACCCCGGATTCCCAGCAAGAAACCCGCCGAGCCAGCGCGTCCGCCGGCGCCGATCACGCCTACTGTCCCGTTGACGCCAGATAACACCGGCATTCCCAAGTCCGCGGCCGAGCCCAAGACCGACAGTCCGGCGCCTGCACCCGCTCCCAAGGACGAGGCCGCGCCTGCGCCGGCGGCCGTGCCCGTCTCGGCAGCGCCGGCGCCGGCGCCGGTTTCGTCGGCCCCAGCCCAGGCGCCGGCCTCCTCCGCCGCTCCTGCGGCAAGCACCAGCGCTCCTGCGGCAAGCGCCCCCGCTGCGCCGGCCAGCAATGGCGCGGCGTCCGATCCTGCCAAGTAAGCCAGGCCGCTCCTCGGGCGCTGAGACGGATTGTTCCGTTCGCGGGGCCTATTTGCGCCGCGACAGATTACCCATAATGCGCGCGTTCCCGATTTTTAACGAGGCGATACACCATGCTTGCTAAATGCGAAGACGGCGGCAAACTCATACTGCGGCTGGTCCTGGGCCTGCTGATCCTGTTCCACGGCACCTGGAAGCTGCAGCACGGCGTCGGTTTCGTCGCGGACATGCTGCTCAAGCACGGGCTTCCGGCCGCGATCGGTTATCTGGTCTACATCGGCGAGGTGCTCGCTCCGCTGATGATCATCCTGGGCATACTCGGGCGTTTCGGCGTGCTGATCATTGTCATCAATATGCTCGTTGCATTGATGCTGGTGCACACCGGCCAGCTCTTGAGCATCAACCCCCAGACAGGCGGCTACGCCCTTGAGCTGCAGTTCATGTACCTGTTCGGCGCGCTGTCGCTGCTGGCGTCCGGCATGGGGCGCTTCGTGATCGGCGGATCCAGGCTGAACTAGGCTCTGGCATGATACGGGCCGTCATGCCAGGCATGACGGCCCGTTTCTTTTGCCGGTATAAAGGCGCATACAGGCCATGGGCCAACAGACGCCCGGGAGCAGATGCCTTGAATTCCATTCATGAATTTTCAGTTGCCGGCATCGACGGCCAGGAGCGCAGCCTCGCGGATTACGCCGGGCAGGTGCTGCTGGTGGTCAACGTGGCCTCGCACTGCGGCTTTACACCGCAATACGAGGGACTGCAGGCGCTGCAACGCGATTACGCCGCCCGCGGCTTTTCCGTGCTGGGCTTTCCCTGCAACCAGTTCGGCCGCCAGGAGCCGGGCAACGAGGCCGAGATACTCGGCTTTTGCGAAACCCGATACGGCGTGAGCTTTCCCATGTTCGCCAAGATCGAGGTCAACGGCGCCAATGCGCACCCGCTCTACCGCTGGCTCAAGTCGCAGAAACCCGGCATGCTGGGGACCGAGGCGATCAAGTGGAATTTCACCAAGTTCCTGGTGGGGCGCGACGGCAGGCTTATCCGACGCTATGCGCCCGCGGTGACGCCGCAGTCCCTGCGGCCGGACATCGAATCGGCGCTGCAGCGAGACGAGCCGGTATGATGTAGGACTATCCTTGGGGCCATGTCGGACCGGCTTTGACGGCCTTGCCATTCCTTGCCACTTCCACACGCAGCAGGATCGCAGCAATGATCGACCTTTATTACTGGACTACACCCAACGGCCACAAGATCACCCTTTTTCTCGAAGAGGCCGCACTGCCCTACACCATCCGCCCGATCAATATCGGCAAGGGTGAGCAGTTTCAGCCCGAATTTCTGAAGATCGCCCCCAACAACCGCATCCCGGCCATCGTCGATCAGGCGCCGGCCGCCGGCGGCGAGCCGATCACGATATTCGAGTCGGGCGCCATCCTGCTCTATCTCGCCGAGAAGACCGGGCGATTCATCCCGCAGGATATACGCGGCCGCGTGCAGGTGCTGGAGTGGCTGTTCTGGCAGATAGGCGGCCTGGGTCCCATGGCCGGCCAGAACCATCACTTCTCGGGCTACGCGCCCGAACCCATTCCCTATGCTATCGAGCTCTACGTCAAGGAAACCAATCGCCTTTACGGCGTGCTCGACCGCCGGCTGGCCGACACGGCCCACGTGGCGGGGCCCGACTACAGCATTGCCGACATGGCCTGCTTCCCCTGGGTGCAGACCTGGAAGGCGCAGGAGATCGCGCTTGGGCAATT
>DAIDKG010000413.1 GCA_027450125.1 Bordetella sp.
CTGGACGTGACATTGAACGACCGGGTCGTCGATCTCGTGGACGAGGGCTATGATCTGGCGGTCCGGATCAGCGCCTTGCCCGATTCGTCCCTGATCAGCCGCAAACTGGCCCATACTGACATGCTGGTATGCGCATCACCCGGCTACCTTGCCCGCTACGGCGCGCCCAGCCATCCGCGCGAGCTGGGCGCGCACCCCGTGCTGGCCTATACGCATCTTGCAGGCCGCGACGAATGGCGCTTTGTCGGCCCCGAGGGCGAAGTCACGGTGAAGACCCGGGTGCGCGTCCATTCGAACAACGGCGACACGTGCCGCGCGATCGCGCTACGCGACGGCGGCATCATATTGCAGCCCAGCTTCATGATCGGCAAGGACATCGAGGAAGGCCGGCTGGTCCGGCTTCTGCCGGCGTATCGGTCCACCGAGCTTGGCATCTATGCGGTGTATCCGAGCCGCAAGCAGTTGCCGCTCAAAGTGCGCTGCCTGGTCGATTTTCTTTCCGAGGCGTTTCGCGTGGCGCCGTGGCAGACGGCTTGAGTGTCCGCTATGCTAGCGCCGTGCGCGATTCCCGATTGGCTTAACTTCGTCCTGCATTGAATTGAACAATTCCTCAACGGTGCTGCGAGCCTTCGCCAACGTGCTCGAACAAGTCGAAGTCGCGGTCTGCGCATTCGACGATCAAGACCGCACAGTGCTTTGGAACAACACATTCCTGTCGTTTTTTCCGGAGCATGCGGGGCATGTCCACGTCGGCGAGCACTACCGGGAAAACCTGAGGCGCTTTTACCGGCTGCGACTGTCCGCTCAAGAAGCGCACATGCTGGAGCACTATGTCGAGGAAGGCATCGCGCGCCATCGCGCGCAGCAGCAAGCCTTCGAATTCGATCACCGCGGCTATCGGGTGCGCGCCGCCTCCTTGGAATGGGGCGGCATGAACCGCATTCGGGTTTGGCGTAAAACGGTGGCGCTCGAGTCGTTGGCGATGCAGGAACCGGCTCGCGCCGATGCTTGCATCGATGCGGCGGATGTGCTGGAAAATCTGGCTGACGGCGCTTTGGTGATGGACCAGGACGACCGTATCTTGTGGGCGAACCAGCGCTTCCATAGCCTGTATGGATTGCCGTTCTCGATGGATGTCCGGGGCTGGCGGTTCGACGCCCTGTATCAAGCCGCGTGGCAGGGCACCGAGCCTTCGGAAAGTCACCTGGCGGGACTGCGTGTGCTGCAGGAGCGCCAACGGTTTTCCGGCGCGCCTTACGAACTTCCCTTGCCTGACCAGCGGTGGGTGCGCGTGCTGGAACAAAACAGAACGCGGGAGAGCGGCCAGGGCTACTCCACGCATGTCGACATCACCGCGTTCAAGCGCCAGCAAGAGGCGCTGGAACGCCTGTCGCTGCGCCTGGAGTTGCTGTCGATCACCGACGCCTTGACGGGGCTGGCCAATCGGCGCCGCCTCGACGAAGCGCTCAAGAACGAATGGCAGCGCGCGCATCGCGACAATGCGTGCGTGTCACTCATTCTGATCGACGTCGATAATTTCAAGCAGATAAACGATGCTTATGGGCACCCCTACGGCGATGAGGTCCTGAAAGCATTGGCCCAGTTGCTTATCCGGCACGCGGGCAGGGCGGGAAGTTTGATCGCCCGTTACGGCGGGGAGGAATTTGCCGTGCTTTTGCCGGAGAGCAGCCTGGACGAAGCCCATGCGCTTGCCGAGCGCTTGCGTGCACAGGCGCAAGCGCTGTCGCTGAACCTGGGTGGCGAGCCGGTAGCGGTCACGATCAGCTGTGGCGTGAGCTGCGCTGTTCCGGCGGGGTTGGGCGGCGCCGGAGACTGCCTGGTAGAACAGGCCGACGCAGCCCTCTATCAGGCCAAGCGTGCCGGACGCAACCGGGTGGTCGGCGCCCGGCTCTGAACGCTCAGAGATTGGCCACGCGCTTGCCGCTGCCGATCTCGAACCAGTGCATGGGATGCCGTCCGTCCGGGCCGATGTCCAGCCGCGCGCCTGCCTGCAGCGGCGTCTCCGTCAGCTGCCGGGTCGTGCAGCGCACGATGACCTGGTCGTTGCCGTAGCGGCAGTGCACCAGCTGCTCCGAGCCCAGGGTTTCGATCATCTCGACCTCGGCGGACATGCCGCGGGAGTTGAGGATCATGTATTCGGGCCGCAGGCCCAGGATCACCTTGCGGCCGCGCACGGCGGGCGGCACGTCGGTGGGCGCAATGTCCAGCGGCAGTCCGCCCTCGGCGGTCTGCATGGTGCCGTCGCCGGCCACCTGGACCTGCATCAGGTTCATGGGCGGCGAACCGATGAAGCTGGCCACAAAGACGGAAGCAGGCTTTTCGAACACGTCGACCGGCGTGCCGATCTGCTCGGGAACGCCCTGGTTCATGACGATCATGCGATGCGCCAGCGTCATGGCCTCGACCTGATCGTGCGTGACGTACAGGCTGGTGGTCTTCAGGCGGCGGTGCAGCTTGAGGATCTCCAGGCGCATGGCCACCCGCAGCTTGGCATCCAGGTTGGAAAGCGGCTCGTCGAAGAGAAAGACCTTGGGTTCACGCACGATGGCGCGGCCCATGGCCACGCGCTGGCGCTGGCCGCCGGACAGAGCGCGAGGGCGGCGGTCGAGCAGCTTGGACAGTTCCAGGATCTCGGCGGCGTCGTCGACGCGACGTTTGATTTCTTCCTTGGGCAGCTTGCGCAGCTTCAGGCCGTAGGCCATGTTGTCGAACACGCTCATGTGAGGATAGAGCGCATAGTTCTGGAACACCATCGCGATGTCCCGGTCGGCAGGCTCCCTGTCGTTGACCGTGACGCCGTCGATCTGGATTTCGCCGCTGGTGATGCCTTCCAGGCCGGCGACCATGCGCATCAGCGTGGACTTGCCGCAGCCGGACGGGCCGACGATGACGATGAATTCGCCGTCGGCGATCTCCATGTCGATGCCGTGGATGACCGCAATGTTGCCGGCGTAGGTCTTCTTGACTTTCTTGAAGCTCAGGGTGGCCATGAGTATGCGTAAGCGCTCAGATGATTATTTTTCAGCGTCGACCAGGCCCTGCACGAACCATTTCTGCATCACGATCACGACCAGCGCGGGTGGGATCATGGCGAGAATGGCGGTGGCCATGGTGATGTTCCATTGGGTGACGTCGTCGCCGCCGGCGACCATGCGCCGTATGCCCACCACGATGGGGTACATGTTTTCCTTGGTGGTGATGAGCAGCGGCCAGAGGTACTGGTTCCAGCCGTAGATGAACTGGATGACGAACAACGCCGCGATGCTGGTCTTGGACAAGGGCAGCAGCACGTCATAGAAAAACCGCATGGGGCCGGCCCCGTCGATGCGCGCGGCCTCGACCAGTTCGTCGGGAACGGTAAGAAAGAACTGGCGGAACAGGAAGGTGGCAGTAGCCGAGGCGATCAGCGGCAGCGCCAGGCCGGCATAGCTGTTGAGCAGGTGCAGGTCGGCCACGACCTGGTAGGTAGGCGCGATGCGCACCTCGACCGGCAGCATCAGGGTGATGAAGATCATCCAGAAACACAGCTTGCGGCCGGGAAAGCGGAAGTACACCACGGCGTAGGCCGAGACGATGGAGATGAGGATCTTGCCGATGGCGATGGACAGCGCCATGATCAGGCTCACCCACAGCATGCGGCCCACCGGCGCGGCGCCGGACGAACTGGCGGTGATGGCCGTGATGTAGTTGTCGACCAGGTGCGAGCCGGGCAGCAGCGACATGGGGGCGTTGGCGACCTCCTGCGCGGTCTGCGTGGAGGCGATGAAGGTCACGTACAGCGGGAAGGCCACGATGGCCAAGCCGATGATAAGGATGGCGTGGGCCAGGAAATCGAGCCAGGGGCGGCGTTCTACCATGGGGCTAATCTAGTTCGTGGGCTGGAAGCCAGCGGGGGTCAGTATTGGACCTTGCGATCGATATAGCGGAACTGCACGATGGTCAGCAGGATGACGATGACCATCAGCACCACCGATTGCGCCGCCGAAGAGCTCAAGTTCAGCCCGTTGAAGCCGTCGTTATATACCTTGTAGACCAGGATTTCGGTGGAGGTTCCGGGGCCGCCTTGCGTGGTGGTGTCGATCACCGCGAAGGTATCGAAAAAGGCATAGATGACGTTGATCACCAGCAGAAAGAAGGTGGTGGGCGATAACAGCGGAAAGACGATGCTCCAGAAGCGGCGCGCGGGGGAGGCGCCGTCGATGGCGGCGGCTTCGAGCAGCGACTTGGGGATCGACTGCAGGCCTGCCAGGAAGAACAGGAAGTTGTAGGAGATCTGTTTCCAGACCGCCGCGATCAGCACCAGGATCATCGCGTCCGTGCTGTTCAGGCGCGGGTTCCAGGGAATGCCCAGGTTATCTAGCGCCACGGCCAGCACGCCTACCGATGGCGAAAACAGGAAGAGCCAGAGCACACCCACCACGGCCGGCGCCACGGCGTAAGGCCAGATCAGCAGGGTCTTGTAGACGCTTGCGCCGCGGATCACGCGGTTGGCCATCACGGCCAGCAGCAGCGCGATCGACAAGCCGACGAAGGCCACCAGCATGGAAAAGACCGCAGTGGTTTCGAACGAGTCGAGATAGGCCGACTGCGAGAACAGGTCGGTGAAATTTTCCAGGCCGACGAATTGCGACGAAAGCCCGAATGCGTCCTGCAGTTGCGCGGATTGCCAGATGGCCTCGCCGGCGGGCAGGAAGAAGAAGATGACCGTGATCAGCAGCTGAGGCGCCAGCAGCAGGTAAGGCAGGGTCTTGTGGCCGAAAACGACGCGTTTTTCCATGGGATGAGGCGGGTTCCAGGGTGGGCCGGCGACCCGATTGCCGCAAGCATAACCGTAAAAACGAGCCGGCTATTCAATCAATAGAATTAAAAAACGGGCGGGTCTTTCCAGATGGAAAGACCCGCCCGCGATGGGCTTTACTTCACGCTTTGCTGGAATTTCGCCAGCAGCGCGTCGCCGCGCTTGGTCATATCCTGCAGGCCGGCCTTGGCGGTCATCTTGCCCGACACGATGTTCTCGATGTCGGCATCCTCGATGTCGCGGATCTGCGGCAGGAAGCCCAGGCGGATGCCGCGCGACTGCGCGGTGGTCGTGACGTTCAGCTGCTGCACGCCCACTTCGGTGCCGGGATTCTTGTCGTAGAAGCCTTCCTTCTTGGTCAGCTCATACGCAGCCTTGGTCACGGGCACATAGCCGGTGGCCTGGTGCCATTGGGCGGCGACCTCGGGGCTGGACAGGTACTTGAAGAACTTGGTGATGCCCTTGTAGACCTCGGGCGACTTGTGGGAGAAGACCCACAGCGAAGCGCCGCCGATGATGGCATTCTACGGCGCGCCCTTCACGTTGGCGTAATAAGGCAGGGTCGAGATGCCGAACTTGAATTTGGCGTTCTGCACCAGGCTGGCGCGCAGGCCCGACGAGCCGGTGATCATGGCGCACTTGCCGCTCACGAAGAGCGCGTTGGGATCATCGCCGCGGCCGCCGTACATGAAGATGCCTTCCTTGGCCCACTTGGCCAGGTTCTGCATGTGACGCAGCACCAGCGGGTTGTCGATGGCCAGGCGCGCGCCCAGGCCGCCGAAACCGTTGTTTTCGGTGGCATAGGGGATGTTGTGCCAGGCCGAGAACGTCTCGAGCTGGATCCACGAGGGCCAGCTGGTGGTGTAGCCGCACTGCATGCCTGCGGCCTTCAGCTTGGCGCCATCGGCGGCCAGCTCTTCCCAGGTCTTGGGCGGCTTGTTGGGATCCAGGCCGGCTTTCTGGAAGGCGTCCTTGTTGTAGTAGAACACCGCAGTCGAGCTGTTGAAGGGCATCGACTCGAGCTGGCCGTTGTTGGTCGAGTAATAGCTCGCCACGGCGCCGATGAAGGTCTTGGGATCGATCGGATCGCCGGCCTTCTCGGACATCTGTTGCACCGGCACGACAGCGCCCTTGGCGGCCATCATGGTTGCGGTGCCGACTTCGAACACCTGCAGAATGTCCGGCGCGTTGCCGGCGCGGAACGCGGCGATGCCTGCATTCATCGTTTCGCTATAGCTGCCTTTGTAGACAGATTTGACATGGTATTCGGGGTTGGCCTTGTTGAAGGCGTCCACAATCGCGTTCACGCGGTCGCCCAGCGGGCCTTCCATCGCGTTCCAGAACGAGATTTCCGTGACGGCCTGGGCCGAGGTGGCCGTGAGCGCGCCGGCGATGGCCAGGGCGGTGGCCAGACGTGAGAATCGCATTGCAACTTCCTCCTTGTTGATGACCGGCGCGGCGCGGGTTGCGACGCGCGCGGCGAGAGCATGTGCCCAGGCCCGGTCGGGTCCCGATGCAGGCTGGCACTTTATGAAGTGTTTATGACAACGGCGTGACTTTCACACCGGGGCGCTGGACTGTCAATGGACTTTTATGGTGTCGACCGGCGCCCGGCGGCATTCTGAGGCCTATTGCTGAAAGTTAACTGAAATAAATCCGATCGAAAGACAGGGTTTACCGAGTGGAAACTCGGGTTTACCGGACGAGCGGGGCGAGCATTAAAATGCTGCACCTATGGACAACCTCACTCTCGCATTCATCGGCGGCGGCAATATGGCCGCCGCCCTGGCTTCCGGCCTGGCAGGCAAGATCTGCGCCGCCGGCGATATCCACGTCATCGACATCAATGAGGCGGGGCACGAAGCCTGGCGCGCCCGCGGCATGACCACGGCGACCTCGCCGGACGAGGCGCTGCGCCGATGCAAGGCGTGGGTTTATGCGGTCAAGCCCCAGCACATGCGCGAGGCGGTGTTGCAGAGCAAGCCCTGGCTGGCGCCGGATACGCTCGTCATCAGCATCGCGGCCGGCATTCGCGCCGACACCTTGGCCGGCTGGCTCGGCCAGCCGGGCCAGCCGTGGCAGCGGTTGGTGCGTTGCATGCCCAATACGCCCGCGCTGGTGGGCGCGGGCATGACGGGCCTGGCCGCGATGCCGGGCGTGACCGAAGCGGACCGCGCCCTGGCCGCCCGTCTGCTGCAGTCGGTGGGCGAGGTGGTCTGGGTTGACGGCGACGTCGGCCTGGATGCGGTCACGGCCTTGTCGGGCAGCGGTCCGGCCTACGTGTTCCTCCTGCTCGAGGCCCTGGCCGCGGCAGGCCAGGCCGTGGGGCTGACCGAGGCGCAGGCGCATCAACTGGCTCAGGCTACAGTGGCCGGCGCCGCCAAACTGGCGGGACAGTCCACCGACACCCCGGCTATCCTGCGCGAAAAGGTGACATCCAAAGGCGGCACGACCGCGGCAGCCCTGGCGGTATTCGAACAGGCGGGCTTTACCGATATCGTGCGCAACGCGGTGCAGGCAGCGGCGCGCCGTTCCCGGGAACTGGCCGAAGAATTCGGCCGCCAATAGGCTGGCTCGGCGCCCGCAAGGCGGGGCGCGCCGGGGCCGATGCCGTTGCGCCATCCCGGTACGAAGGTTGGCGCCGCTGCCGCATGAGTCAGTAAATGTCCAACGGCGGCCGCCTAAGCCTGCGGCGGCCTATGCCTGAGCTAATTCAAGCCGGCAAGACTGGATCCCGAGCTCGCTTGATTATGGGTTGCAGACCGACTTCCGAGGTCTGGCCGGCGAGCCTTTCCAATGAAAACATTTGCTGAAAATGAAAACATCCACTGAACAGGCGCTGGCCAAGGTTCCGGAAGTGACGCTGGGATTCTGGCTCGTCAAGATCGCAGCCACCACGCTAGGCGAGACCGGCGGCGATGCCGCTTCGATGTCCATGAACCTGGGCTACTTGATCAGCACGGGCATCTTCGCGGCGATTTTCCTGGCCGCGGTCGCCGCACAGGTCAGGGCCAAGGGATTCCATCCCTTTCTCTACTGGACCACCATCATCGCCACCACTACGGTCGGCACGACCCTGGCCGATTTTGCCGACCGCTCGCTTGGAATCGGTTACGCCGGCGGCTCGAGCCTCTTGCTGGCCTTGCTGCTCGGATCGCTTTGGGTCTGGCATCGCACGCTGGGCTCGGTGTCGGTGAGTACCGTCAGTTCGCCCAAGGCGGAAGCCTTTTACTGGCTGACGATCATGTTTTCCCAGACCTTGGGTACGGCGCTGGGCGACTGGACCGCCGATACGGCGGGCCTCGGTTATACCGGGGCAGCCGTCGTGTTCGGCGGATTGCTTGCCTTGCTCGTGGCAGTCTATTACTGGACCCGCGTGTCCCGGACGTTGCTGTTCTGGGCGGCGTTCATTCTGACCCGTCCGCTGGGCGCGGTGCTGGGCGATTTTCTGGACAAACCCTCGAGCGCGGGCGGTCTGGCGCTGAGCCGCTACTGGGCGTCGGCCGCGCTGCTTGCCTTCATGGTGGCCGGCATATTGCTGTTCAGGCAGAGGGCCGCCCGCGAGGCGCATTGAACCGCGGTGCAATGAACGACACGGCGGCCGGCGCCGGCCGCTCAGGCGCGCCGGTTCCGCTTTATTGCAGCCCTTCCGCCTGGAGCGCAGCCGCGACGCCAGGATCTGCCTTCATGCGCGCGCTGAACTTGGGCAGGTTGTCCAGGCCCGACAGGTCGATGTTCTTGGCCTGGGCCCAGCGCAGCACCACGAATAGATAGGCGTCCGCTGCGGTGCGCCGGGCGCCGGTCAGATAGTCGCGGCCCTCGAGACGGCCGTCGAGCATGGCGAAGTGGCTGCGCAAGATCTGGGAGGCCGACGCCGCGAGTTCTTGCTGGGCGGCTGCGTTGGAGACAAAGCGCGAGGGACCGAATACCAGGCTGAAGGTCCGATGCAGGTCGGAATTGATGAAGGCCAGCCAGCGCATGGTCTCGGCAAGGCCAAGCGGCGTTCCGTCGCCCAGCAGGCCCGCTTCGGGGTGCTTGGCGGAAAGATAGGAAAGAATGGCCAGGTTCTGGTTCAGGTCGAAGTCGCCGTCACTGACGGCCGGCACCGCGCCCATGGGATTGATCTTGAGGTAATCCTGGGCCTTGATGGCCTCGCGATCCATTTTCCGGGCCTCGAAGGGCTCGCCTATCCATTGCAGGGCAATGTGGATGGTGAGCGAGCAGGCGCCGGGCATGTAGTACAGCTTCATGATCTATCTCCTGTGGCATGACTATGCTGCCCGTAATGGTACGCCCGCCGTCAACCGCTTGCAGGGCGGCAGGCGTGCAGGCCATTCATCGCGGCGCGCGCCACGCTGCCCAGGCCGTCATGGCCCAGGCCAGCAAAAAGGCCGCGCCGCCCAGCGGGGTAACCGCGCCCAGCCAGCGTATGCCCGTGAGGGCGAGCACATAAAGGCTGCCCGAGAACAGGACAATGCCCGCGAACATCAGCCAGCCCGCGGCCTGGAGCAGGCGGGCCCGGGGATGGCGCGCGCGCAGCCAGGCCACGGCGAAGAGCCCCAGGGCATGGATGAGGTGATATTGCACGCCGGTCTGCCAGACGGCGAGCATGTCGGCATCGATGCGGCCTTTCAGGCCATGAGCGCCGAATGCGCCGGCTGCGACGCCGACGAGCATGCACAGTGCGGCCAGCGCGGAGAGTTGACGGTCGGTCATGTCAGGGACGGAAGTGAAAGGAAACCCATTATGATGCGGAAACTCGACGGAGACCGAATGGAACACAGCATCCCCCTGATCACCACGCTGGCCGAAGGCTTCGGCATGGCGCTGATCCTGGGCTTCGCGGCCGAGCGCATCAAGGTGCCGGCGTTGGTCGGCTATTTGCTGGCGGGCATTCTCATCGGCCCGGCTACGCCGGGCGTCGTGGCCGACGTAAAGCTGGCTTCGGAATTGTCGGAAATCGGCGTGATGCTTCTGATGTTCGGCGTAGGGCTGCACTTCTCGCTGCGGGACCTGCTGGATGTCAAGCGCCTGGCCGTGCCCGGCGCAGTGGTGCAGATGACGCTGGCCACCGCGATGGGCATGCTGATCGCGTGGTGGTGGGGCTGGAGCTGGGGCAGCGGGCTGGTCTTCGGCCTGTCGCTGTCGTGCGCCAGCACCGTGGTGCTGCTCAAGGCGCTGGAGGCGCGCGGCGCTCTGGAGACGCAGAACGGCCGCATCGCCGTGGGCTGGCTGGTGGTGGAGGATCTGGCCACGGTGCTGGTGCTGGTGCTGCTGCCCCCCCTGGCAGGCGTGCTAGGCGGCAACGGTCTGGAGCATGGCGCGACCGGCATGGCCTTGTGGCTGGCCATCGGCAAGACGCTGCTGGAAGTCGCCTTGTTCATCGTGCTGATGTTGGCCGTCGGGCGGCGTGCCCTGCCTTGGCTGTTATGGCAGGTGGCGCGCACCGGATCGCGCGAGATGTTCACGCTGGCGGTCGTCGCCGTGGCCATCGGCATCGCCTACGGTGCAGCCCAGCTTTTCCATGTGTCGTTTGCCCTGGGCGCCTTCTTTGCGGGCATGGTCATGCGCGAATCGGAA